>JAKUTI010000320.1 GCA_022448765.1 Pseudomonadales bacterium | reverse complement strand
TTCTCAAATCCGGCAGTTTCTTTCCTATTTGCCAACCAACGTCTGGGAAACACCTCCCGTGACTGAACCACAAGACGATCCCAACCGGCGTGAAGAATCGCTCCTCTCCGTAGTCCCCAGAGATCGACGTAAAATCTACGAACCGCGGGACGTGATCCATGCTGTTGTCGACACGAAAAGTTTTTTTGAAATGGCCCCCTACTATGGTCGAGCGCGTGTCATTGGTCTCGCTCGAGTCAACGGTATCCCCTGTGGAATCATGGCCAACCACCCCAAATTTAACGGTGGTTCAATGGACATTGCTGCCGGAGAGAAGACCCTTCGCATTCTCGAACTTTGTGAAACATTTCATTTGCCGCTGGTTTACTTCGCCGATGAACCGGGGTTTTCAGTTGGACCCGCACAAGAAAAAATGGGAATCGTGCGAGCCGGCGCTCGTGTCGTCACGACACTAGCAAGAACCCAAACGCCCTATATTTGCTTCATCATGCGGCAGCTCTACGGTGTCGCGGGAGGTCTACACCAACGCGGCGGCGCGGGTCTTTACCGAAGGTACGCGTGGCCATCGACGCACGGGGGATCCATGCATATCGAAGGGGGTACTGCCATCGCGTACAAAAGAGAAATCGAGAACGCCGATGACCCCGACGCGAAACGCGAGGAGATTGAGAAACGACTCCAATCGATATCCTCACCGTTCAGAAACGCCCATGCGTTTGGCGTCGAAGACATCATCGATCCAAGAGACACCCGCCCCCTCCTCGTCGACTTTCTTACCGACGCGCAACGCGTGATCGCAACCCAGCTAGGGCCCGTTTTTGGAAGCAGCTACCGTCCCTAATCTATGCCCGGTCGCGTGACCAGGGATCTAATCGAGGGCTCGCGGCTCGGAGCAACTACCGACGACCGCGATTCAAAGGATCGAATGGCGACGACGCAGACATATCGCACACGCTCTCAGTTTGCTCTATCAGATCATCAAAGGTCGCGTCCGTTCCCAGCGAAACCCCCTGGTTCGTATACGTCTGCGATCGGGAATAGCGACCACCCGACGCATGAATGGTATTGGCGGAAGGCGCCTCTTCGCTGCACATAAAAAGAACAGCGGGCGTCACCAACGCCGGATCCATTTCAGGCGGCGGTGGCGCATCTGCATCGAATCGTGATCCAGGGACGCTCGCTGTCATCCGGGTTGCCGCACCCGGCGCTAAGCAATTAACCCGAATATTGTGCGACGCGCCTTCAATTGCGAGCACGTTCATCAAGCCCAGCATGGCCATTTTGGCCGCGCCATAATTGGCTTGACCGAAATTGCCGAAAATTCCCGACGTTGAACTGGTAAAAACCACCCGACCCCAATTCTTTTCGTACATGATCGGCCAAGCCGCTTTCGTCACGTAGGCCGATCCGCGCAAATGCACATCAATGACCAAGTCAAACTCATCCAGCGTCATATTCTTGAAGGACTTGTCGCGCAAGATTCCAGCGTTGTTGACGACAATGTCTACCGTACCAAACGCGGCTACCGCGTCGTCCACCATGCTCTTTGCCCCATCCCGGTCCGATACCGAACCTTTATTGGCAATGGCGACACCTCCCGCTGCGTTGATTTCTTCAACGACTTGGTCCGCCATATCGCTCGCGCCATCACCATGAACACTACCGCCGAGATCGTTGACGACAACCTTTGCTCCGCGCTCGGCAAACGCCAACGCGTGGCAACGACCCAACCCACCACCTGCCCCGGTGACAATGGCCACTTTGCCTTCAAAATCACTCATACGACCTCCTTCCCTTTTAATCGCAATTGCGAACGTTATTTCAAACGATGTTCCGATAATGATACAAGTTCGTTATGCGCTTGAACGAAAAAGTTATCGCCATCGTAGGAGCGGGACAGACAGCGGGCGAAACCATTGGAAACGGTCGAGCTACAGCGATTCGCTTCGCACAAGAAGGCGCTCGCCTTATTCTGGTCGATCGCGATGTGAACTCAGCTGAGGAGACTCGGGAGATGCTTCGCGAAGAGGGATTGGACGGTTCGGTCCTACAGGCAGACATCAATCGTGAATCCGACTGTGCGGCAATCGTCACGGCGGCGACAGAGCTCTATGGCCAACTCGACATCCTTCACTACAACGTCGGCCGCAGCGAAGGAGACGCGGAAATCGCCGCGCTCGACGTCGAACAATGGGATCAGATCATGTCCATGAATTT
>JAKUTI010000032.1 GCA_022448765.1 Pseudomonadales bacterium | reverse complement strand
CTCTTTTCCCAAACGCAGGATGCGAGGGCTCGTGGATATAAACCTGGTCGTTTCAGCTTCAATGTCAAAGGAGGCCGCTGCGAGGCCTGTCAAGGAGATGGCGTGATTAAGGTCGAGATGCATTTCCTACCTGACATTTATGTTCCGTGCGACACATGTAACGGAAAACGTTATAACCGCGAGACGCTAGAAATCCGCTACAAGTCAAGAAATATCCATGAAGTTCTCGATATGACGGTTGAGGAGGCTTACCAGTTCTTCGAAGCAATACCTGTGCTCGCCCGCAAACTGAAAACTATTATTGATGTGGGTCTTGCATACATACACCTCGGCCAGAGTGCGACGACTCTGTCCGGTGGGGAGGCCCAAAGGGTCAAACTCTCGCGTGAGTTATCCAAGAGAGGCACAGGGAAGACTCTCTATATTCTCGATGAGCCAACCACGGGCCTCCATTTTCGGGACATCCAACAGCTCCTCGAGGTCTTGGAACGACTTCGAAATGACGGGAATACCATTGTCGTAATCGAACACAATCTAGACGTCATTAAAACGGCCGATTGGATCATCGACCTCGGTCCCGAGGGGGGATCGCGAGGAGGCGAAATCGTTGCCCTCGGTACGCCAGAAGATCTAGCTGTTCAGAACAAATCCCACACCGGCCAATTCCTAATTCCTGTTCTTAAGACCACTTAGAATAAATTCCGGCACATCGGCCAATTGTTTTTCCGTTCATGTTGTTGAAACTCAAACTCTTCGAGCGGCTCGATGGTTGAGTAGCCTCTAGTGATTCGCCGGTCGAGGATCAGGACCATCTTCTTCGGTCGTTTCGCGCGGTTCGGATTCCGCTACAACATTACTTTCCTCTTGATCGACTATACTCTGATCATCGTCTTCAAGGTCCAACGTCCCTTCTTCGTCATAGTCGTCAAATTCTTCTGTTTCCAATTCTCGGTCGACTAACTCAATAAAGGCGAGAGGAGCGGAATCTCCGCGTCGGTTTCTTGTCTTTAAGATACGGGTGTAGCCGCCAGGGCGATCTTGATAACGCGGCCCTAATTCTTCAAAGAGTTTGGCGACAGCAACCTTATCCCTAATACGGGAAAACGCGATCCTACGATTGGCAACTGAATCCGCTTTCGCGAGCGTTATTAGCGGTTCCGCCAGTCGCCGCAACTCCCTAGCTTTCGGTACGGTCGTTTTGATTATTTCGTGCTCGATCAGCGAAACGGCCATGTTAGAAAACATCGCCTTTCGATGAGCACTGGTTCGGCTTAGATGTCTGCCACTTTTCTTATGTCTCATATCAATCGTCCGAACCAATCAAACTCGGCCGTTCCTCACGCTACCGTACTACCAGACCGGAGACTCGCCGGTGGCCAACTTTCAAGCTGCATACCAAGAGATAACCCGCGCGAACCCAACACCTCCTTTATTTCGGTAAGAGACTTCTTACCCAGATTTGGCGTTTTCAGCAATTCGACCTCTGTTCGCTGAATGAGATCTCCAATGAAATAGATATTTTCTGCTTTGAGGCAATTCGCCGATCTAACGGTAAGCTCTAAATCATCAACCGGACGTAAAAGAATAGGATCGATTTCATCCTTGGTTTCCTCGACTTTGGAATCACTTCCGCTTTCTATATCAACGAACACGGCAAGCTGTTGTTGCAATACGGTCGCCGCTCTTCTTATCGCTTCTTCTGGGTCGAGTGTCCCGTTAGATTCGATATCGATAATGAGCTTATCGAGGTCTGTGCGTTGCTCGACTCGAGCATTTTCCACCGAATAAGAAACTCGACGCATAGGACTGTATGTTGCGTCGAGTCGAAGCAGTCCGATCGGTCGAGTCTCGTCTTCTTCGTCTCCAGTGTATTCAACGGCTGCGTATCCACGCCCGCGGGTGATAGTAGCTTCGAGATTAATTTCCCCTTTGTCGTTTAGAGTACAGATCTCGTGATCTGGATTGGCAATTTCTACGTCCTGAGTCAGCTGAAAATCCGCCGCTGTTACTACGGTCGGACCGCTCTTCGATAGAGAAACCGTCGCCTCGTCACCATGATGAAGCTGTACCGCTACCCCCTTAAGATTCAACAAGATGTTTAGAACGTCCTCTTGAACACCTTCGATTGAAGTGTATTCGTGCACCACTCCATCGATCTGTACTTCCGTAATTGCATAGCCAGGCATGGACGACAATAAGATACGCCGTAACGTATTACCTAGCGTATGACCGAAACCTCGTTCGAGAGGCTCCAAGGTTATTCGGGCACGCGTCGAACTAATATCCTCGACGTCAATCCGTTGGGGTGTCAGTAATTCTGTTGCCGACTGTGACATATGTCGTTTCCTCCGCGCACGGGGCTAAATGGAAAATGGAAGCTCTTCGTCGAAAAAGTTACTTCGAGTAAAGCTCCACGATAAGATTCTCGTTGATTTCTGAAGGTAATTCCGACCGATCTGGACGACGTTTAAATACACCTTCCATCTTTTCGATATTTACGTCCACCCATTCGACAACGCCTCTTTGCGCCGCTAGCTCCATTGCCGATTGTATTCTGAGTTGACCCTTCGCTTGCTCACGAACGGACACGACATCATTTGGACTTACCTGATACGACGCAATATTGACGTTATCTCCATTGACAAGGATCGCTTTATGCGAAATAAGTTGACGAGATTCGGCTCTTGTGGACCCAAAGCCAATGCGATAAACCACATTATCCAACCGACCTTCGAGAAGACGCAAAAGATTCTCGCCGGTCGCTCCTTTCTGGCCGTCTGCTTTCTTGTAATAGTTGCGGAATTGCTTTTCGAGCACTCCATACATACGCCGAACTTTTTGTTTCTCTCGCAACTGGACTGCGTAGTCGCTCATCCGCTGGCGCCGCGCAGAGCCATGTTGGCCCGGTATCGTTTCGGCGCGACACTTCGAATCCAGCGATCGCACCCCGCTTTTCAAAAACAAATCCGTGCCTTCCCTACGGGATAGCTTCAGCTTGGGTCCTAGGTATCTAGCCATGGTTAATTCTTTTCCCTAAACGCGTCTTTTCTTTGGCGGACGACAACCATTGTGAGGAATAGGCGTCACATCGGAGATGGAATTAATTTTCAAGCCCGCACTATTCATCGCACGAACAGCCGACTCCCGTCCTGGACCTGGTCCCTTGATTAGAACATCTACACTACTCATACCATAGGATTCTATCGTCGCTAGCGCGACCCGTTCAGCGGCAACTTGAGCCGCAAAAGGTGTGCTCTTCCTCGAGCCCCGGAATCCGGAACCACCAGCCGTCGCCCAACCCAAAGCGTTTCCTTGTCTATCTGTAATGGTAATTATCGTATTGTTAAATGATGCATGCACGTGGGCAACGCCATCTGCTACCGTCCTCTTGCCTTTTTTTACCGGTTGTATCTCGGTCTCAGCCATGCCTAGTTCCTTACAAGACGTTTAGCACCTTTGCGCGTCCGCGCATTGGTACGAGTGCGCTGGCCGCGGACCGGCAGACCTCGCCGATGTCGAATTCCCCGCGTACAACCCAAGTCCATCAGACGTTTTATATGCATCGATTCTTCTCGTCTCAAGTCGCCTTCGACCTGAAACTTGTTGAGTTCATTGCGCAGCGCATCAAGATCGCTCTCTGAGAGATCCTGAACACGAGAGGTAGGGTCGACTCCCGCACTACTACAAATCTTCCGTGCGGCGCTTACCCCAATGCCATATATGTACGTCAGCGAAATTACTGCGTGACGATTATCCGGAATATTTATTCCTGCGATTCGAGCCATCTCTATCCCTGCCTCTGTTTATGCCTTGGTTCTGTCTTGCAAATAACACGTACGGTGCCTTTTCGGCGAACGATCTTACAATCCCTGCACATTTTCTTGACGGATGCTCTAACTTTCACGATTTTCAACTCTTATCACCGAGGTTGTTTCCCGTATCCCTTTAAATTGGATTTTTCCATCAATTTCGCATATTGGCTCGACATCAGATGTGACTGTACTTGCGACATGAAATCCATTGCGACAACAACCACGATGAGCAAAGCAGTCCCACCGAGCTGAAAACTGATATTAAAAAAAACAATCATCAATTCGGGTAGTAGGCATACGGCTGTTACGTACAATGCTCCAAAAACCGTTAAGCGGGTCATCACGTCGTCAAGATACTTAGCCGTTTGCTGACCGGGGCGTATGCCGGGGATGTATGCCCCTTGTCGTTTCAGATTGTCCGACATGTCCTTCGGATCAAACTGGATGGCTGTATAGAAAAAACTAAAAAAGATAATCCCGGCAGCAAAAACGAGGATGTATAGAGGCTGCCCCGGTGTTAAGAACAACGAAATGTCTTGTAACCAGTTCCAACCAGGGCTTTGTCCAAACCATTGCGCGATGGAGGATGGCGCCATTATCAAACTACTAGCAAAAATCGCTGGTATTACTCCAGCCATGTTTATTTTGAGCGGTAGATGGCTCGTCTGCGCTTGGTATAGGCGACGCCCCTGTTGACGCTTTGCGTAATTGACAGTGATACGACGTTGGCCTCGCTCGATGAACACTACAAAGCCCACAATCAAGAACGCAATGGCTCCAATCAAAAGCAAGACGACAATGTTGATATCCCCTTGTCTCGCCGCTTCGAACGCTTGGCCAACCGCGGACGGAAAACCAGAAACAATGCCGGAGAATATAAGCAAGGAAATGCCATTACCGACCCCGCGTTCAGTGATCTGCTCGCCAAGCCACATGACAAATAATGCGCCAGTGACTAGCGTCGTAATCGAGACGAAATAGAATCCCGGACCGGGACTAAATGCCAATCCTTGTCCAACTAGAGTACCTGTTAGAGCCGTACCCTGCACAAGGCCTATCAGTACGGTTCCGTATCGTGTGTATTGCGTAATCTTCCGTCGTCCTGCGTCGCCTTCCTTTCGTAACTGATTGAGCGACGGATACATCATGGTCATCAGATTCATGATGATGCTTGAGGTAATGTATGGCATGGGGCCTAGCGCGAGGATACTCATTCGCTCCAGTGCACCGCCTGAAAACATGTTAAAGACATCCAGGATCCCACCCTGATTAGCCTCAAACAGACTGCGTAATTGATCGGGGTTAATCCCAGGCACCGGAATATGGGTGCCAATTCGGTATACGAGGAGCGCAAAAAATACAAAGAACAGCCGGCTGCGCAGCTCCGAGAGGCCCGATTCAACACCGGCTAGTCCTTGTGTGGTAGTTGCCATTATTTGCAGCGCTAGAAGCTAAAGCTCTTCCTCGATTGTTCCACCAGCCTTCTCAACGGCGGCTCGGGCACCTCGGGTTAAAGCGACCCCCTTTATCGTCATCGCGCGATGGATCTCCCCAGACAGGAAGACCCGCGCACGTTTCACCTGTTTTGCCACGATGTTCGCAGCTTTAAGTGATTCGAGTGTGACTTCGTCGCCGATTACTCTGTCAAGTTCACCCACCCGAACTTCAGCCGTGACCGCTCCTATCCTCGAACGAAATCCAAATCTTGGGATTCGTCGTTGAAGAGGGAGCTGGCCTCCCTCAAAACCAATTCTTACTTTCCCCCCGGAACGTGACTTTTGCCCTTTGTGACCCCGCCCACAGGTTTTCCCCTGCCCGGCCGATATGCCCCGACCTAATCGCTTGCGCCGCTTCCGGCTCGCGCGAGGGGGATTAATGTCGTTTAGCTTCACTAATTTACCCCTAATGTCCGCCATCAACCTGAATCAAGTGATCGATTTTGTTGATCATCCCACGAACCGATTCAGTATCTTCAAGTACAACTTCATCGCCAATGCGCCTTAAGCCGAGACCAGCGACACACGCCTTTTGCTTCTTTAAACGACCCGCAGGGCTCTTAACAAGTTTGATCGTCACGTTCTTAGCCGCCATGACTTTACACCACCAGTTCTTCAACAGTTTTGCCACGTTTCGCGGCAACAGCGTTGGGCGAGCGCATAATACATAGCCCTTTGTAGGTCGCCCGGACAACGTTTATCGGACTCGTCGATCCATAGCACTTTGCCAAGACATCGCGAACGCCAACCGCCTCGAGAACCGCCCGCATCGCAGCTCCTGCAATCACGCCAGTACCTTCCGACGCTGGTTTCATGTAAATAGTGGATGAACCGTGACGAGCCGTAATCGGATACCAAAGGGTATTTCCGTTCAACTCAATATCGACCATCCCTCGCCGAGCCGCCTCCATCGCCTTTTGAATCGCCAGCGGTACTTCGCGAGCCTTACCACGTCCAAATCCAACTCGACCAGCGCCATCTCCGACAACAGTCAGCGCCGTAAAACCAAAAATTCGGCCGCCTTTAACTACTTTCGCCACGCGGTTAACTTGAACCAATTTTTCAAGGATGCCTTCTTCCTTAATTTCATCCGAATAGGCCATAGCTAAAACTCCAATCCACCTTCCCGTGCTGCCATTGCGAGTGCTTTAACACGACCATGGTATTTATATCCGGACCGGTCGAAAGCAACACGCTCGACCCCGACCTCCCTCGCCCTTAGTGCAATTAAATCTCCTACTTTGCCGGCCGCTTCAACATTACCGGTGCTACCACCACGTAAACTCTGATCGAGCGTCGAAGCTTGGGCAAGAATGCGGTCCCCTTCGGGTGACACGATCTGTGCATAAATGTGTTTGGCCGAGCGATGCACGGTCAATCTCGTCGCAAGTTGTTCGCGCATTCGCATACGCCCCTTTCGGGCTCGCCTAATTCGCGATTTTATTTTTGAGTTCACTGCTACTTCTTCTTTGCTTCTTTCCGACGCACTCGCTCTCCCGCGTAGCGAACACCCTTACCCTTATATGGTTCAGGCGGGCGATACGCCCGTATCTCCGCAGATGCTTGGCCAACTAATTGTTTATCGATACCACTCACCACAATTTCCGTCTGACTGGGGGTGGAAATCTCAAGGCCGGCTGGAATTTCATAATCCACCGGATGGGAAAAGCCTAGCTGCATAGTCAATTTGCTCCCTCTAGCCTGCGCTCGATAACCCACGCCCATCAACTCTAGTTTCTTTTCCCAACCATCATTAACACCTTGAACCACGTTATTAACTAGCGCTCTCGTGGTTCCCGCCATAGCCCATCCTTCACGGGAATTCGCCTTGAAAAGCAATTCATTGCCGTTTTGTTCTACTTCAACATTTCCCCTTATTGGAACGGTCAATTCACCTCTCCGACCCTTCACGCATAGACCCGCTTCTGTGATTTCAGCCTCAACCCCTTCCGGCAATTCAACGGGACTTTTACCTACACGCGACACATCAACCTCTCAAAAAACCGTACATAACACCTCACCACCAACTCCCGCTTTGCGCGCAGATCGATCGGTCATAACACCTTTATTCGTACTTACGATCGCAATTCCCAATCCGCCCTTCACCTGCGGCAAGGTCTCCACATCTTGATAAATTCTTAGTCCCGGTCTGCTAACCCGAGCGATTTCTTCGATCACAGGCGCGCCGTCATGGTATTTCAGCGTAATCGAAAGTTCGGGTTTGACATCGCCTTCCACCCGAAAATCAACGATATAGCCTTCGGCTTTCAGCACATCACAAACCAGAATCTTGAGTTTTGAACTCGGCATGGTGGCGTGCGTACGACCTGCAAATTGTGCGTTACGAATCCGCGTTAGGAGGTCTGCTATGGGGTCTTGTAAACTCATGAAACTACCAGCTAGCCTTGACCAGCCCGGGAATATCTCCCCGCATGGCGGCTTCTCTTAGTTTCGTGCGAGCAAGTCCAAACTTACGGTACACTGCCCTGGGCCTACCCGTTATTCCGCAACGACGTTGCTGTCGCACCGGGCTCGCATTCCGGGGTAATTTTTGCAGCTGTATTTGAGCTTCCCAGTGTTCGTCATCCGTTGCCGAACGGTCGTTGATAATCTCCTTTAAAGCGGCACGTTTAGCCGCATATTTAGCGACGGTCCGTGCACGTTTCTTTTCTCGTTGGATCATTGAAAGCTTGGCCATGATCAGCTCCTAAAAGGAAAATTGAAGGCCTTTAGTAACTCGAGTCCGGCTTGATCCGTCTCAGCACTGTTAGTAACTGTCACATCTAAACCTCGTATTTTATCGATCTGGTCGTAATCAATTTCGGGAAACACGATTTGCTCCGGAATACCCATTGAGAAATTGCCGCGCCCATCAAACGCATTGGGGTTTAGTCCTCGAAAATCGCGCATACGGGGAATGGCAATGCCGATCAACCTCTCAACAAATTCATACATGCGTTGGCGACGGAGGGTTACTTTACATCCGATCGGATAGCCCTCTCGAATCTTGAATCCGGCCTCGGATTTTCTCGCTTTAGTAATTAGTGGCTGTTGTCCCGAGATTCGGCTCAGGTCGCCCACCGCATTATCCATGACTTTACGGTCCCCAAGAGCTTCGCCAACGCCCATATTAAGGGTTACCTTGATAAGGGACGGCACTTGCATGGGAGAGCTATAACCGTATCGCTCCTGGAGTGCCGGACGAATTTCCTGAACATACTTTTCTTGTAACGTGTTCATCTATTCGTCAATTAATCGACCATCTGACTTAAAAACTCTAACCTTCTTGCCATCTACCGTTGTAATACCAACGCGATCGGCCGCATTGGTCGAATCGTTGAATATCGATATGTTAGATGCGTGTATTGGCGCTTCCTGATCGACGATACCTCCACGTTCACCGGACTGTGGATTTCCACGTTGATGTTTCTTTACTAAGTTCACGCCGGAAACCACCACACGATCGTCGGCTAGTATTTCGATTATCGCTCCCCGCTTACCCTTATCTCGACCGGCAATGACGATAACTTCGTCTTCTTTTCGTACTTTTCTCATCCTTCGTACCGTCTTACAACACTTCAGGAGCCAGCGAAATAATTCGCATGAAATGTTCCGTCCGAAGCTCTCTCGTAACGGGACCAAAAATCCGTGTGCCGATTGGCTGAAGCTGCGGGTTTAATAGCACCGCTGCGTTCTGATCAAAACGAATCAGCGAGCCGTCGCCTCGTCGTACTCCCTTCTTAGTGCGGACAACTACGGCATCCATTACCTGCCCTTTACTAACTCTGCCCCGTGGGATCGCTTCTTTGACCGCAACTTTGATGACATCCCCAATTCCAGCATAACGACGGTGCGAACCACCGAGCACCTTTATGCACTGAACACGCCTTGCGCCACTGTTATCCGCGATTTCGAGCATTGTTTCTGCCTGAATCACTCTGCATCTTCTCCGCTAGCAGACTTGTCAATGGATTCAAGACGCCAGCTTTTTGTTTTCGAAAGAGGCCGTGTTTCAACTACGCTGACAACGTCACCTACGTTGCAATCATTGTTTTCGTCGTGGGCAGAGACCTTAGCCGACCGACGAATGTATTTTCCGTAGATGGGGTGCTTCACCTGGCGTTCGATTCGAACAACCACAGTCTTGTCCATCCTAGTCGAGACCACTACACCAGAAACTACACGATTCTTGCGCACGGACATCTCAGACATCTTGCTTCTCCCTAATCAAGGTTTTTACCCGTGCGATATCCCTTTTTGTTTCGCCGAGAAGGTGCGTTTGGGGCAGTTGCTCACTCGCTCGCTGCATCCGTAGACTAAGATGCTCTTTCCTCAATTTGACAAGTTCGGTCTCGAGTTCATCGGTAGTCTTCGGCCTTAAATCTTCTATTTTCATCACATTGCCGACCGACGAACAATCGTCGTCCTAAACGGCAGCTTGGAGGCTGCAAGCGTCAACGCGGCACGTGCCACGTCCTCAGGCACTCCTTCCATCTCGTATAGCACACGACCTGGTTGAATCTGTGCGACCCAATATTCCACTGCGCCTTTTCCCTTTCCCTGGCGCACCTCAAGAGGTTTTTTCGTTATCGGTTTGTCCGGGAAGACCCGGATCCATATCTTGCCACCACGTCGGACATGTCGCGTCATTGCTCGACGTCCCGCCTCTATCTGCCGTGCCGTCATGCGACCTCGTCCGGTAGCCTTGAGGCCATATTCACCAAAACTGACCCTTCCACCACGAATAGCCAACCCGCGATTACGACCTTTTTGGGTCTTTCTAAAACGTGTTTTCTTCGGTTGAAGCATGAGTTAAGTCCTAACTGCTGACCGTAGGAGCGACGTCGCCAAGCTGATCTTCTGAGGCTCCAATGATCTCCCCTTTAAAGATCCAGACTTTGACGCCCAAAATGCCATAAGTTGTCTTCGCCTCAGCCGTGGCGTAATCGATGTCGGCCCGAAGAGTATGCAGGGGTACGCGCCCCTCGAGGTAGGACTCCGAACGTGCTATTTCAGCCCCGCCGAGGCGGCCTGCTACACGAACCTTGATCCCTTTAGCACCTAATCGCATCGCATTCTGGATTACACGCCTCATCGCTCGTCTGAATTGCACTCTTCGCTCAAGTTGTTGCGCTACATTTTGGGCAACCAGCAAAGCATCTATCTCAGGCTTCCGGATTTCTTCAACATTAATGTGGACAGCCATTCCCATCATTCGAGTCAAAATCACGCGCAATCTCTCGACGTCTTCACCCTTTTTGCCGATTACGATGCCCGGGCGTGCGGTAAAAATAGAGACCCTTGCTGTCTGCGCTGGCCTTTCGATTTCGATACGGCTCACCGACGCTTGCGACAAGCGGTCCCTCAGAAACGAGCGAACCTGAAGATCATTCAGTAAGTACGCAGCATAGGTTTCTTTGTCCGCGTACCAGACGGATGTGTGTTCCTTAACGATGCCTAACCGCATACCGTTTGGATTAACTTTTTGTCCCATACGAATTAACTAACCTTCATCTGTCAGGGTGACGGTGACGTGACACGAGCGTTTTAGCACTCTATCGGCTCGACCTCGCGCGCGAGGCCGTATACGTTTCATGGTTGCACCCGCGTTGACATATACCTCCGCTATCACCAGCTCATCGATATCTGCCCCTTCGTTGTGCTCGGCATTGTGAATCGCAGACTCAAGCACTTTCCGGACTAACCGCGCCCCCTTTTGGGTTCCAAAACTCAACGTATTCAGAGCGTCGTCCACTGATTTGCCACGTATCTGATCAACCACCAACCGCGCTTTCTGGGGCGAGAGAGGGAGTTTTCTGGCGGTTGCTCCTACCAACATCTCGATATCCTCAACGTTGTGCCCTTCGATCACCTGCATGACCTCTAAAGGTGCGCGTCGGTGCGAACTCGCCCAATTTGTGGCCGACCATATCTTCTGAAACAAAAATTGGGATGTGCTGTCGGCCGTTGTGCACCGAAATCGTTAACCCAACCATATCAGGCATCACCATCGACCGACGCGACCAGGTCTTAATAGGACGCTTGTCGTTAGTTTCCTTCGCCTTTTCAACTTTTTTCATGAGATGGAGATCAACAAAAGGTCCTTTACGCAAAGATCGAGGCATCGCTCTATCTCCTTACGCGCCGACGCACGATGAGCTTGTCGGTCCGCTTGTTTTTTCGTGTTTTGTATCCTTTCGTGGGTATTCCCGTGGGTGATACAGGGTGCCTTCCTCCAGAAGATTTGCCTTCTCCACCACCGTGTGGATGATCCACCGGATTCATCGCAACGCCACGAACTGTTGGACGCACACCACGCCATCGTTTCGCCCCGGCCTTACCCAACGAACGTAAGTTGTGTTCGCCGCTTCCTACTTCTCCTATCGTCGCCCGACAATCGGCCAACACACGACGCATTTCACCAGACCGCATGCGCAACGTCGCATACATTCCTTCGCGCGCGACCAATTGAGCAGAAGAACCCGCACTACGGACCATCTGAGCACCTTTTCCAGGTTTGAGCTCAACACAATGAATGACACTGCCTAGAGGAATACTTTTGAGCGCCATGGCGTTGCCCGGTCGAATGGGTGCGGAAGCTCCGGACATCAGTTCGTCACCTGCCTTCAATGTCCGAGCGGCAATGATGTATCGACGTTCGCCATCAGCGTACTTTAGTAAAGCTATATTAGCGGTTCGATTCGGATCGTATTCGACGCGCTCCACCCACGCTCGAATGCCATCTTTATTCCTTCTAAAATCGATCTTCCGATAGTGCTGCTTATGCCCACCGCCTCGATGGCGAGTGGTGATTCGTCCGGCAGAATTCCTTCCTCCTGTCCCACTCTGAGGTTCGACGAGCTGTTTGTACGGGGTGCCTTTATGTAAATGCGGGTCCACTAAACTAACCACGAAGCGTCTTCCAGCCGACGTTGGTTTTGCCTTAACGACCGGCATCAGCCGACACCCTCGATGAAGTCAATTTCTTGACCGTCAGCTACCCGAACGTACGCTTTCTTCCAGTTCTTAGAACGCGACATGCCTCGAAAAGTTCGTTTAACCTTTCCCTTCACGTTAACAGTCGTTACGTTTTCGACCGATACTTCAAAAATTGTTTCCACCGCCTGCTTGATCTCAAACTTTGTGGCATCCGACGCAACTTTGAAGGCGTATTGATTTGATCGTTCACCCACGACGGAGATTTTTTCAGATATGTGCGGCTCCCGTAGAACACTGTATAGGCGATCAGGATTCATCCTAAAACCTCTTCTAGATCCCTCAAGGCCTCGACCGTCATAAGCACTTTCTCATGGCTGATCAAGCTGACCGGATCAATGCTTTGGACATCGAGAACATCGACCCACATAAGATTCCTTGCACCAAGGACAAGCTCGTTGCTTAGTTCTTTTCCCACAATAAGTACATCCTTTAAATCCATCGCATTTAGCTTCTCAGCTAACGCCTTTGATTTATGAGTCTCTACGACAAATTCTTTTACGACGAGGAGTCGACTTTGGCGAATCAACTCAGAAAGGATGCATCGGAGCGCTCCCCTATACATCTTGCGATTTACTTTCTGTGAAAAATCACGTTGCTTCGACGGAAACGCGCGACCACCTCCCCGCCAAATTGGACTTCGGATGGAACCCGCTCGCGCCCTACCCGTACCTTTTTGTCGCCAGGGTTTTCTTCCGCCCCCACGGACCTCCGCACGTGTTTTCTGGGCACGCGATCCACTTCGTCCGCCCGCTAAAAAGGCGGTGACCACTTGATGAACCAGAGCTTCATTGTATTCTCGATCGAAAGCGAGATCAGAAAGCTCCAACGATTCATCACCAGATGCGAGTGAGACATTCATGTGGACTCTGCATCCACTTCTGCTTCGTTCAACGTTGAAGCATTTTGACTACCAGCTTTAATGCCAGGAATAACAATCACATCCCCACCCACGTATCCCGGCACGGCGCCTTTTACTAACATGAAATTCCTGTCGCGATCGACTCTGACAACAACGAGGTTCTGCGTGGTTACCCGTGCGCTTCCCAGGTGCCCAGCCATCTTTTTACCCTTAAATACCCGCCCCGGGGTCTGGCATTGACCGATGGAGCCCGGCGCACGGTGCGATATTGAATTTCCGTGGGTATTGTCTTGATGACTAAAGTTCCAGCGCTTGATAGCGCCAGCAAACCCCTTACCTTTCGAAGTTCCAACGACATCAACGATTTGACCCTCGAAGAACTGATCCACCGTCAGCTCCCCACCCACAATCAAGTCGTCAGTTGTATCGCCTAAACGAAACTCCCAAAGACCTCGACCAGCTTCGATATTAGCCTTCGCAAAGTGACCCGCAAGCGGTTTGGAGACCGCATTATTCTTCGAACTGCCCGTAGTGACCTGAACCGCATGATAGCCATCAACTTCGTTCGATTTAACCTGGGTAATTCGATTCGGCTCAACAGAAATAGCGGTAACAGGCGTGGAAGTGCCCGCGTCGTCAAAAACGCGTGTCATTCCTAGTTTTTTGCCTACTATACCGGTGGGCATGTTGTACCTTTCCTTCATTCGAAATCGACGCTTGGTTGCTCTTACCGCCTATCGACTTTTCCGGATAAGCGCTTAAACCATTATTCATAAATCTCTAATCGGGACTCTTTAGCTCCCTAACGACCTTTCGTCGTTGGAGCATGATCCCTTCCTTAATTCAAACTGATCTGTACCTCCACTCCTGCCGCAAGATCGAGTTTCATAAGCGCATCTACCGTTTTTTCGGTTGGTTCCACAATGTCAATGAGTCGTTTGTGAGTTCGGATCTCATATTGATCGCGGGCATCTTTATCGACGTGTGGAGAAATCAGCACGGTAAAGCGTTCCTTTCGAGTCGGTAACGGAATAGGCCCAAGCACTTGAGCACCTGTACGTTTAGCCGTATCCACAATTTCTTCCGTTGATACGTCGATCAAACGATGGTCAAACGCTTTAAGGCGTATACGAATGCGTTGGTTTTCAGCCACCTAGTTTCTTTCCAAATCGCTATTAACGACGCTTCTGGGAGACGAAGCATCGGCCCCTCGAACGGACCGCGAATCATACTCGCGTGTCGACTGAGTGTAAACTTGGAAAACCCGCCTTTTTAGCGGGCTACAAGACGATTAGACCTGCTTTTTCTCGGCGTGCAGCATGTGTAGTGGTAGGTGGCATTTAGCTAACAATTTTTGTGACGACTCCTGCGCCGACTGTTCTGCCACCCTCGCGTATTGCGAATCGAACCCCTTCATCCATCGCAATTGGACTAATCAGATCCACATCCATGTTGATGTTATCGCCAGGCATGACCATCTCAACATCAGCCGGCAGCTCTACCGAACCTGTGACATCCGTGGTCCGAAAGTAGAACTGAGGGCGGTAGCCCTTGAAAAACGGTGTGTGCCGCCCGCCTTCGTCCTTCGATAACACATATACCGTCGCTTCGAATTGCGTATGAGGAGTGATCGAACCCGGTTTTGCCAGTACTTGACCGCGTTCTACGTCCTCGCGCTTAGTACCCCGCAATAGTACTCCAATGTTTTCGCCTGCCCGACCTTCGTCAAGTAACTTACGGAACATCTCGACCCCGGTACAAGTCGTCGTCTCTGTATCCCGGATCCCTATAATCTCGATCTCATCTCCAACATTAACAATCCCACGGTCAACCCGACCCGTGACCACGGTACCCCGACCAGATATCGAAAAAACGTCCTCGATTGGCATCAAAAAGGGCTCATCGACGGGTCGATCCGGCTCTGGAATGTATTCGTCTAGCGTTGCGACTAGCTGCTTCACACTCTCTGTGCCTAGCTCCCCTGCATCTCCGTCCAAAGCCTGCAATGCACTGCCAACTACTATCGGCGTGTCCGAAGGAAATTCGTACTGCTCTAGCAGCTCTTGAATATCCATAGTCACTAGTTCCACAAACTCCTCACGCTCCCCTTCATCCAACATGTCTGCCTTGTTCACGTAGACCACAATCCGCGGAACACCTACCTGACGTGCTAGCAAAATATGTTCCCGTGTTTGTGGCATAGGACCATCAACCGCTGAAACCACCAAAATGGCTCCGTCCATTTGTGCTGCACCCGTGATCATGTTCTTTACATAATCCGCATGCCCCGGACAGTCCACGTGAGCGTAGTGACGATTCGCTGTCTCGTACTCAACATGTGAAGTGGCAATCGTAATTCCGCGCTCGCGCTCTTCCGGAGCGTTATCAATCTGGTCAAATTCCTTGACCTCTCCTCCGATATCCGCAGCACATACTTTGGTTAGGGCAGCCGTCAACGTCGTCTTACCGTGGTCAACGTGCCCAATCGTACCCACATTTATATGTGGCTTGGTTCGCTCAAATTTCTCTTTGGCCATTAACTAAAATCCTTTGCCTAAAGTTTCAGGATAAATCCGTCGAAAGTACCGTCGCATGCTCGAAAAAAGGATCCATCACAATACTATTGCGCCTAACCTGGTGCTCACAATCGGATTTGAACCGATGACCTCTTCCTTACCAAGGAAGTGCTCTACCGACTGAGCTATGTGAGCAGATTTCTTACCTATCTCACGAGTCAATAAAGTGCCATTCACTTCAATCTTTTCTGGAGCGGGTAGCGGGAGTCGAACCCGCGCCATCAGCTTGGAAGGCTGAGGTTCTACCACTAAACCATACCCGCAAATTTGTGCACCTCTGCCTCCGCTAATCCATCCCTAATCAACTTGCAACTTCTGGTGGAGGGGGTAGGATTCGAACCTACGAAGGCTGAGCCGTCAGATTTACAGTCTGATCCCGTTGGCCGCTTGGGTACCCCTCCCAGTTTCGTGAATCAAAAGAGGCGGAATTCTCCATACTAGACCAGCCTTTGTCAATGAACGCAGAGAATCGCTCGTTCCAGTCAAGCCCCCAAAAAACCTTATGAATCAGAT
>JAKUTI010000319.1 GCA_022448765.1 Pseudomonadales bacterium | reverse complement strand
GTAAACGGTGTGAAATCTGGGCCATTAATTGCTTCCGCGACTGGAAGCAATTGTGGATGCCCATACAGCCGGAGGCACGCGTCCATCAGTTGCAAGCACCCAGAGACATTCAACAACACTTCCTCGGGGGCGCCTTCCGGCGGCTTTGGTTCCGCCATCTTCGACTCGAATCGCCCGCCATATAGGCCACTGCCGCCATACGGATCCGAAAGGGGTTTTGCGAAGCCAAAGCTCGGCTTTGTAAAGGCCAAACCTGCGGCTGGCCGACCTTGACGGTCGACCTTCGACTCGCGATCCCTAGGCAAGCGCTCAAGTAACGCCTCAAAATCCGAGACCAATTCGTCGCGCTCCATCGAGGAAAGCGCACGCTCAAAGAC
Source organism: Pseudomonadales bacterium (assembly GCA_022448765.1). GTDB lineage: Bacteria > Pseudomonadota > Gammaproteobacteria > Pseudomonadales > Azotimanducaceae > UBA11889. The sequence goes on along the minus strand of JAKUTI010000319.1, from coordinate 1,850 downwards.
GTAGAAGCCACATCGCCAGTATGTCTCTAGAATTCGTTCGTCCAAACGGTCGTCGTCGCCAAGAATCAACGTGCCTCGATTATCGAGCTTACCCGCTCGATTTTGACCTTCAACAAAATAACGATCGTTCATACCCACCTCATGATCCGATGCAGGGATAGGGTAACCCATTTGGCCGAACCCCCGTATTTCCTCCACGCCACGCACGAAGGACTAGGCGTTATATAGATGGCACGCAACTCGGGGGGCGCCCCGATGCTTGGGCTCTAATGCAGCCCGATTCGACTCCAGCAATGGTGATTGCTCCCGGCAAATGTCCATGGCCTTGGGACAACGGGGGTGGAAGTGGCACCCCGGTGGAGGGGTTCTGGGGCTCGGTACTTCGCCGACGATCAGCTGCTGAGAACGCGTTTCCTCCAAAGCCGGATCGGGAAGCGGAACCGAAGCCAGGAGCGCTTGCGTATAAGGATGCTTCGGATGAGCGAATAGTTCGTCACGTCCCGCGATTTCCACGATGCGCCCGAGATACATCACGCCGATACGGTCGCTGATATGACGCACTACAGAAAGATCGTGAGCAATAAATAGGTACGTAAGACCAAGTTCCCTCTGCAAGTCCATCAGCAGGTTCAAAACCTGCGCCTGAATCGAGACATCCAACGCTGACACAGGTTCGTCGCAAATAATAAGGCTTGGTTCCAAGGCTAGCGCACGCGCGATACCGATACGCTGACGTTGACCTCCGCTAAACTCATGCGGATAGCGATTCGACATGTCTGGCAGTAGCCCTACCATGTCCATAAGTTCGTCGACCCTCCTTCGAAACGTTCGTCGGTCAGTCGCAAGACCATGGACCAGCAGGGGCTCACCAATAATGTCGCGAATTTGCATCCGTGGATTCAACGAACCAAAAGGATCTTGATAAACCATCTGCATCCGACGTCGGACCGGGCGCATTTGGTGGGGTTCGAGTCGCGTGATGTCATTCCCCTCGAACTCGATTAAACCGCCGGTGAGGGGCTGCATCCGCAACACGGCTAGCGCCGTCGTCGATTTCCCGCACCCGCTTTCGCCCACCAGACCAAACGTCTCGCCACGCCTCAGCTCAAAAGAGACGCCATCCACGGCTTTGACGCTTCCGACCTCCTTTTGCATGAAGCCCTCAGTCAGAGAGAAATGAACCTTGAGGTCATCGACCTTGAGCAAAGGCGTTTCGTTCATCGCCAGATTCATTCGGGGTAGCCAATACATGCGCTGCGATGACTTGGTGTTTGTAGCACCGGGTCTAAGCCTGGGATCCGACCCCGACAGGCTTCGTGAGCGTGCTGACATCGGGGCGCAAACGCGCATCCCGTCGGAAGGTACGCGAGGTCGGGTGGTTGTCCGTCGATGGCGATCAGTCGTGTCCCGGCGTCACCTTCGATACCTGGGATCGAAGCCATCAAACCGACCGTATATGGATGCGCTGGATTCGCGTAGAGCTCTTTCGCCTCCGCCATTTCTACAATTCTTCCCCCATACATCACCGCAACCCGATCGGCGTAACGAGCCACTACACCCAGATCATGGGTAATGAGTATCAATGCGGCTTCAGTCTGCTCCGTCAGTTCTTTCAACAAAGCAAGAATTTGCGCTTGGACCGTGACATCGAGCGCTGTGGTTGGTTCGTCAGCAATGATCAGCCGCGGTTGGCACGCCAGCGCCATCGCGATCATGACACGCTGGCGCATCCCACCAGAAAACTGGTGGGGATAGTCGTCGAGTCGGTCGGTCGCATCAGGAATGGCGACCTTAGCCAGTAAACTACCCGCCATTTCCATGGCCTCGTTCCAGTCCTTGTCACGATGCAA
>JAKUTI010000318.1 GCA_022448765.1 Pseudomonadales bacterium | reverse complement strand
CCCGCTAGGAGAGACCATGCCAAGAGTCAAAAGAGGCGTCGCATCCAGAGCTCGCCGAAAAAAAGTCCTGCGTCAAGCCAAGGGCTATTACGGCGCTCGAAGCCGAACATTTAAGGTTGCCAAACAGGCGGTTATTAAAGCGGGACAGTACGCGTACCGAGATCGACGCCAGAAGAAACGTCAATTCCGGGCACTTTGGATTGTTCGCATAAACGCGGAAGCACGGGAGCATGGGCTTTCCTACAGTCGCTTCATTGCGGGCCTGAAAAAAGCTGCCATCGAGGTCGATCGGAAAGTCCTAGCCGATTTGGCGTTACACGAGAAAGCTGCATTTGGCGCGTTGGCAGACAAGGCAAAGGAAGCCCTTGCTGCATAACGAGAATCGGGTGTTACGTCTTATCCTTTGTGGGGTCCATTAACGCGTTTGCAAAGGGTTTCATCGGAGCCGGTTCAATGAGTAATCCCTATGGACGTAGATGAAATTCGAACACAAGCTCTTGCCCGCATAGGAGCAAGCGAAGAGATTCCCGCGCTCGAAGCAACGCGTGTTCACTATCTGGGTAAAAACGGGGTCATAACTGCTCTGCTCCGTGGGTTAGGTGATGTGGAACCGGGCGCGCGTCCGGCCGCCGGCGCTGCTATTAACGCAGCAAAGGACTTAATCCAGGAGACCATTAACCAACGACGCGCTGAACTTGAGACCGAACAAATACAGAGCGATCTCACGAGTCAAACGTTGGATGTGTCCCTACCAGGTCGCAAAGGGTACAGCGGCAGTCTACACCCGGTGACACAGACGCTTGAACGAATCGAAGAGATCTTTGTTGGTGCGGGATACGACGTTGTAGACGGACCTGAAATTGAGGACGAGTACCACAATTTTGAAGCGCTCAACATGCCGAAGAATCATCCCGCACGTGCAATGCACGACACCTTTTACCTGAAGAATGGACTGGTTCTACGAACCCATACCTCGCCCGTCCAAGTTCGGGTAATGGAAAACCGAGAACCACCAATCCGAGTTATCTGCCCCGGCCGCGTCTACCGCCGAGACTCTGACATGACGCACAGCCCAATGTTTCATCAAGTCGAAGGTTTAGTGGTTGACAGAGGGATCAATTTTGGTGACCTGAAAGGCACGGTTACAGAGTTTATTGGTCGGTTCTTTGAAAAGGATCTCGAAGTTAGATTTCGGCCGTCATACTTTCCTTTTACAGAGCCTTCTGCAGAGGTTGATGTTATGGGGCCTGATGGATGGCGCGAAGTCATGGGTTGCGGAATGGTTCATCCCAATGTGTTGTCGATGTCGGGTATCGATCCTGAGGAATATTCCGGTTTCGCGTTTGGTTTCGGCGGAGACCGCTTGGCGACGTTATTTTTTGATGTTCAGGATTTGCGAATGTTTTTTGACAATGACCTGCGTTTCCTGCGTCAGTTTGCTTAGGCGAACCTATGAGATTCTCTGAAAAATGGCTGCGGACGTGGGTTGATCCACAGATAACAACCCAGGAATTGTGCGACCAACTTACTAGCGTGGGACTTGAGGTTGATGCCGTAGAAAATTTAGCCGGAGAGTTTGACGGGGTCGTCATTGGCGAAATAATGGAGCACGAGGCACACCCGAATGCGGATCGACTTTCGATCTGTAAGGTGTTTGACGGGTCAGAAAAATATAGTGTGGTTTGTGGTGCGCCGAATGCCCGAGTCGGGCTTAAAACGGCGTTCGCAAGAGTTGGCTCGGAGCTTTCCGGGGGCCTAAAGATAAAACGCACGAAATTGAGGGGTATTCAGTCGGACGGGATGCTCTGTAGCGCGAAAGAATTGGGTATTAGCGATGACCACGAGGGAATTATGGAGCTCTCGGACTCCTTGCCTCTCGGGTCGGAATTACGCGAGGCGTTGGATCTGGACGATGTGTCGATCGAATTAGATCTGACGCCTAATCGCGGGGATTGTTTTAGTATTCGCGGGATCGCACGGGAAGTGGCTGTGCGTAATCGGATGCTAGTCAGCGAACCTGCTATGAGCGAAGTGACGGTTGCAACCGAAACGATTTTCCCCATCGAAATACGATCCCCCTCCGCTTGTCCAAGATACTTGGGGCGTGTGATTGAGGATATCGATATTTCTCGGCCTGCACCGGCGTGGATGATTGAACGGTTGGAACGGAGTGGTCTTCGCTCGCTCGATCCAGTGGTCGACGTCACTAACTACATTTTGCTCGAGCTCGGC
>JAKUTI010000317.1 GCA_022448765.1 Pseudomonadales bacterium | reverse complement strand
GCCCAGTCGTCGCCTTTTTCTAGTTTTGTGACGAGGACTTGGTCCGCTTGGCGGAGTTGCTCTGCGACCAGCCGACCCACGAACTTGTCGGAACATAACGATTGGATCCGGCCCGCATCAGCCATCACGAGCGTTCCACCAGGCGAAAGGCCGGGCCAGGTATTCCCATAAGCGGCGATTTTTGCCGGGTACGCGACGCCGCTGGTTTCTATCAGTAACGCATCGAGCGTCGGCGCGACATTCAAAAGAGTCTCGATACCTGATCCAAGCTCGTTGCCGAGTCGGCAACACACGCAGCCGTTAGCGAGCGAAATCAATGGTTCGTCGCCTCCCTTAATCAACTTCGTGTCGATATTTATGTCGCCGAAATCGTTGACGAGTACACCTACCCGCCGTCCGTGATCGCTCGCAAGGATCTCGTTGATCAGTGTCGTTTTACCCGCGCCGAGGTAGCCGCCGATGACGATGAATGGGACTTCAGCCATTGATGGGGTAGGGCGTGCCCTTGAACACCGTTGCATTAACGGCGATATCCTTTAAGCCTTCTCGACCCACGGCGTATGGATCGGTATCGAGGACCGCGAAGTCCGCACTTTTCCCTGCTCGCAAGCTGCCAATCTCGTTTTCCATACCGAGCATGTAGGCAGCGTCGATGGTGATGGCGGCAAGTGCTTGGTCCAGGGTAATGGCTTCCTCCGGACAAACGACGTTGCCCTCCATGTTTTGTCGGGTTGACGCAACCCACGCATTGTTCAGGGGTAATGCGGGCGCCATTGTAAAGTCCGAGTGGACGGCAGTACGAATACCGGCACGCACGCAAGATCCGATGCGTGCCATCTGATCCGCACGTTCGTGTCCAATTCCTTGTTGAGCGTAGATCGCCGAGAGCTCGTGTACGTAATACACGTTGGCTGAAACCGACGCGCCGAGAGCCGCCATTCGAGCGACTTGTTCCGGGGTTGAGAATCCAAAGTGCTCGATCGTGTAGCGGTGATCAAAGCGGGGCCGTTCCCACTGCAGCGTATCCAAGGCATCGAGTGCAAGTTCTAGTCCCAGATCACCGGTGCAATGAACGTGGATCGTATAACCAGCGTTCCAATATTGGCGGGCGATGTCGATGAATTGTTCGGGTGCGACTAACCATTCCCCGAGATGGCCATCGATGTACCCAGGTTCCTGGAGTTGCGCCAGTTGGGAGAAAAACGCGCCGTCGGTAAAAAGTTTGACGTGCTTAGGAAACAATAAGCGTTCGGTCTCGCGTTCGGTTAATTCATCCATGAAACTGAGCGCTTGATCGTGACCGCCTTGCATCGACGCGATGTTGGCCGCCGAGGGGACCAATACCGTTCTGAACGGGGTGTCTGTGCGGTCCAGAACGTCCTTGGTGCCTTCCCACTCCATGTCGAAATTGAACAAGCCGACGGCCATATCCCCGAGTGTTGTATGGCCTCCATGATGGGCGACTTCCACGAGTCGTCGTAAGCCATCTCGATAACGTTCGTTGGACAGAATGTACGGGTTAAGTTTGACGATAGCGTAGGCGAGGCCGTTCTCATAAAACCGCCCAGCGCCGAAGTCGATTTGTTGTTTACCTTCGGCCTCGTTGGCGGTAATTCCAAGCCAGTCCATTGCGCCATCGTTCATGTATAGCTCATGGAATGACCGATGCCAGACGACGATCGGTCGTTCGACAGAAACCGCATTTAACAATGTCCGGCTCATTGGGCCGTGCCAAAGTTGATGGTAACCCCAGGTAAAGAGAGGTTGGTCGGGTGGATGTTCGGAGTGGAGTTCACGTAGTCGCCGAAAGAAGTTTTCAGGTGTCGTCACCGGTTGCACAGTTTCCCACGGCAGTTCCCAACGGGTCGCCGTGATAAATCGCATGGGCAACAAGACGGCTGCCATCGACGGGTGTAAGTGGGGATCGATAAATCCTGGGGTGATGACTTTATCTGCGAACTGATCGTTGACGCGATACGCGTGCGATTCCAGCCAGGGTTTGAGTGTTTCGAGGGTACCCACCTCCACAATCCGGCCGTTTTGCGTCGCTATTGCGGTTGCGTAGGGCCAAGAACGATTCATGGTGATGATTTTTCGCGCGATAAACACCGTGAGCCCGTTGGTTGCCATGACCGTTACTGCCTCACTCGCAAAGACTTTGGATCGTACATCGGTCGAAGGCTGGCGGCAGCCGGAAATCTGGTACCCCCGATCTCAATTTCAAACGTAGCTCCGAGTA
>JAKUTI010000316.1 GCA_022448765.1 Pseudomonadales bacterium | reverse complement strand
ATAAACGCTTGTTCATGCTCTTCTCCTTGAAGTAATACAAAGCGGCGTCGATGGTAACTTGGACCCGCGCTTAGGCAACAGTCAGAACAGGGACGAAACGTAATCGCCGAACTGCAACGTTTTATGATGCCTACTCGGTTCTATTCACGAGATAATCATGAACCAAACGAAGTTGATCCGTACGGAGGACATGCTAGATGAGCGCTGATCCAGTACTGCGTCTCCGACAGATCTGTTTGCTCGCACGAGATTTGGAGTGGACAACGGGTGTGCTTACGACCCTCTTTGATGCCCCCGTCGTTTTTCGAGATCCTCGAATGGCAGCGGGCGGAAACCTCACTAACACCCATATTCGCTTGGGCGATTCGTTTCTCGAGACCGTTTGTCCAAGCGATTTGGCCTGGAAAAATTCGACGACCCAAACCAGGCTTTTAGACCGCAATGGCGACTGCGGTTATATGGCCATCGTCCAAGTTCCCGACGTGTCCATCGCGTCTCGTTCGATGGCTTCTCAGGGTTCCGGGCGGGGGATCGTTTCGGGGGATTGGAACATTTGCCCAGCAACGCCCGGCACAGGATTGGCCGGTGTTGAATCCGGACGGTATGTGTTGGGCGAGTCGTTACCAAAAAATCCGGGGGTCATCTCGGGTGTCAATGTACAGTTCCATCCCGCGGATTTCGGGACGCTTGCGGAGATTCAAGAGAATTGGCCAGACCACAACGTCTTCCCTAAAAACAAAGGAGCCTATTTTCCCGCAGGCAATACTTGGCAAAGGGAAGTGGACGTCCGACCGTATGGAGGCGTTACGATGGGGTTTGCGGCCGTCGAAATCGCCCCACGTAGCGAAGATCCCGTAGCGGTTTGCAGGCGATGGATGGCCGGCCTCGGGGCAGGCAGCTGGATCGATCCCTTAGAACCCGCGGTGTTAAGGTTATCGGGGGGGCAATCGATGCGATTCATCGAGCCTCGATCCAGTGACAAAACGGGCGTTGTGGGCGTTGACCTTTGGACCGTTCCTGATACCGATAAGAAATTTAATTCGATCGATTTTTGTGGTGTTACCTGGAAGCTCGTTGAACATGTCGAGGAATAAAAGTGGGTGCCTTGGGACTGTCGACGACGTTATCAGGTGATTCGAGTCGGCTCTCCGAGATGATGTTGAATCCACGATTCCTGGCAATAAGTTTGCTCGGTATTTGCATCGTCATGGAGGCTGATCCTGGATGGAACGGAGCTGAATTGCTTGAGGTATGTGAGGCACTGCCCCGTGAACCAGGTGATTTGACAGAACAGGATTCTGTCGACGAAACGGCATGCTGCAGTTGTTACATTAACGCGGTTCACGACACCAGCTCCTATTACTTGCAAAACGTCATTACACCTTTGATCCAAAGCGATAGCATTTCGTCCCGGAGGCTGAAAAAGGCCGGCTGGTCTTCGATGGAAGAGTTCCAAGAGACGGTCAAATTACGTTGTCTGAGATCCGACAGTGACTTAAACCGGAGTAAAAGAACCGACGTCGTACGAGGATTCCTCCGCGAACACCCTGAACGTCTAACCGAAAATGCAGCGATCTTGGTGTTAGACGCGCTGTCGGATGCATCCCTCTGTCAAGATGGGTCATCGGCTGCTGAGTTGGAACCGGGAGAACATTCCACCTCAGAAACTCGGCTCATCGACATTGAGCCAGACGTGCCGCGACAAGGAGAACCGGTCGGGGAAGCCGCATCTAGGGAGGCCAGTGCACGTCCAAAACCCCAGACGCAATCTATTGAAAAAACGCCGGACACGGGTTCTGGCCCGTCAACGAAATCCCTCGAAACTCAAGGCAATTGGCGCGCACTGCGGAACGCCATGACGGCAGATGAAGTCCGAACATTGCTCGGAGAACCGGTGAGAATAGAAATTCAAACGCGACACAACCGGTCGCCACGAGCACATTGGTATTATTCAAACAACTCAGAAAATGCCCGAGTCACGTTTCGAGAAGGCCGCGTTAGGCGGCTGCGGGATTGGCGAAAAGTTTGGCTCGTTCAAAGCTGGGATGAGCCGAACGAATGACCCGCGTCACACCGTCTCTTTCCGGCCTAATACTGTCCGCCGTCCTGGCTGGTGTAAGCTAGTTGGTCAGACCACTCCCAGGCAAAACCATGCTCGACACGTCGGTTGCGAGGTCCGTTATAGACCACGCCCTTTTTCTTGGTGCGGATTTCGCTGAACTCTTCATTGAAAGGAACCAGGTCAACAACAT
>JAKUTI010000315.1 GCA_022448765.1 Pseudomonadales bacterium | reverse complement strand
ATGTAGTTGCCAAGCATCAAGAAGAAGCGCTCGTGGGGGGGCTTATCAAAACCAAACGCTTCTTCGAGGCGAGCAACAAATTCAGGATCAAGCCCTTCGCTGCCGGTGTAACCACTTTCAGTCGATGGACCCATGCTGCCGGCCGACGACACCGAGGCGGTCGATGACATACTCATCCCGGATGCTTGGATGATGGCCTGTTCGACCGGCCCGCCGGGTGCAAACTGCACGATGACGAAATTGATAACCATGATCCCAAACAACGTCGGGATGATCAGGAACAAACGTCGTAATAAATATCGACCCACGACTACTTGCCCTGAAACTTGTCGACGGCGCTTGCCCGTTCTTGGTCAAACCACCATGTCTGGACATGGGCTGGTCGCGTTAAATTGCCCGCTTCGACCCAGTTGAATCGGTTCCAGTGGGCGAGTCCGATACGTGTTTTGGTCATGCCGGGAACAAAGTAGAAATTCCAAAGCATGACGCGATCAAATGCGCGGATTGCGGCGACGTAATCGGTGTAGGTAGTCGCGGATTTGATGCATTCGATTAAGTGGTCAATGGCTGGATCACGCATGTTCGACCAGTTGTTGCCGTATTCGTGTTCCGCGGTCGCGCTGCTAAAGTTGTTTGAGATCAGGTGGGTGGGCGTGTAATCCGGAAGAAACCAGATAGCGCCGCCATCGAAGTCACCCGAGCGCATGCGAAATAACCAATTGGATATTTCCGGCGACTTAGCCGTGGAGGTGATCCCGAGTCGATCTAGGTTTCGCATGTACGGGATGAACGAACTGGCGAGCGCGGGCGAGACGGCCACGAGGCGAACGTGGAAGGGTTCCCGAGTTTGGCCGTGGACAAGCTTGCCGTTTTCCATCACCCAGCCCGCTTCCTTCAATAGCGCTGAAGCTTTGATGAGATTTTCGCGGTGCCAACCCTGACCACCGTTAGGTGGTGGTCGATACGGTTCCGAGAAGACGCGGGCAGGAACGAGGGCGCGAATTGGCTCTAGGTACGCCAATTCCCGTTCGTCTGGCAGTCCGCGCGACGCCAGTTCGGATCCGTGAAAGAAACTCTCGGCGGTATGGTAAAAATCGTAGTTGACCCAATTCAGGTAAGGGAAATCAGAAACAAGCCAGAGCGCTTCGCGGACCCGAACATCTTGAAAACGTGGTTGATCCAGATTCCAGAATATGGGCCACCAGAGGCCCCAAGGTTTCTCCACCGGCAGCCATTGTTTGCGGAATGCACCGGCTTCGGAGGGAGGGAATTTATAGGCGGTCTCCCAGAGTCTGGGTAAATTTTCTTCGTGTACGTCAATGACGTCGCCCTTAAGCGCTTCGGTTTGAACCTGGTCGTCACGAAAGTAGTCCCACTTTAATTCGTCAAAGTTGTAGCGGCCGCGCATGACGGGCAGGTCCTTGCCCCAGTAGTTGTCAACACGTTCCCATCGGATAGAACGACCGATCCTGAAGTCTTTGATCCGATAGGGACCCGAGCCGACGGGAGGATCCACCGTCGTTTTGGTGATATCCCTCGACTCCCAGTAGTGTTTCGCCAGGATCGGCTTTGAACCAATCCTGAGCGGTAACAAGGGATCGCCTCGATCGGATTCGCGGATGTTGAACCGAATTTCCCAGGGTCCGATGATTTCGAACGATTCGATGGGTTCGAGGGGCGTGGCGACAGTCGGCGACGCAACCGTGGTGAAGATGGTGTAGGAAAAGTGGACGTCATCGATGGTGATGGGTTTGTCGTCGTGCCAACGCGCATTCTTGCGGAGCTTGAAGGCAATCCAGGATCCATCGCTTGCGACGGCAATACCCTCCGCCAGGCGACCGTAGATTGTGGAGGGTTCATCCGCGGCTTGCGATACCAAGGCATCGTGTAACAAATTCCAATGCGGTGCTTCGACGCTTAGACCCGCGACCATTTGACCGCCTGGGACAGAGAGAGGGTTGAAATTGTCCCAGCTCCCCATGGCTGGAATTCTCATTCGTCCCCCTTTAGGGGCCTCGGGGTTAGCGTAGTCGAAGTGTTCGAAATTGGCTGGATACTTGGGCGTCGATAAAAACGCATACCCGTGCTGATACTTGATCTCTGAGGCGAGCGTAGACCCAGCAATAAGACACACTGCGTATAGAAGCGTCAGCCGCCCCAAGTCGCCTCTCCCCAAAGGTCCGGCCTGCCAATCTACCATATTCGTTCTGCTAGACTGATCGGTGGGAGGTGTGCATATGGCATTTGATCTGGTCGT
>JAKUTI010000314.1 GCA_022448765.1 Pseudomonadales bacterium | reverse complement strand
CCGAAGAGCTGGGTTGATCGAGTTCTCTCGGCTAAGTCCTTGCGGTGATTAGTCAAACGCCGAAAACACCTCTTCGTCGAGCTCCTGGTATATCTCTGGTCGCTGAGGTCGGATCTGCGGTGTGAACTCGGTAATGCCTACATCGAGGAAGTCCCCGATTCGGTCGATCACGTACTGAGGCGATCCAATCATCGACCAAGCGTTTTCGCCGCGAATTTCTTCAGCCTTTTTTTCGTCATGAACGATTCGAATGGGTACGTGGACCGTTTTCTGGATTTCCGTTGGGTCACGCCCCACGGCCTCACAATGTCGTTCCAAAACCCCAGACAGGTGCTTGATCCTTTCAGGGCTCGCTATCACGTTCATGATGTCGCCATACATGGCGAGGGTCTTGAGCGTGCGTTTCTCACCCGTTCCACCCACCATGATGGGGATGGGTTCGCCGTTACCACTTTTCGGTGCAAAGGCGGCCTGTTTGAGTTGGTAATATTTTCCTTCGTAGTCAATCCTTTCTTCGGGACCTGAGTGGAAGAGCTTTCGAATCAGTTCACACGCCTCTTCGAGTCGGTCCGAACGTTCGCGCATGGAGGGGAATTCCCATCCATAAGCTTGATGCTCCCTGACGTTCCAGCCGGCACCGATTCCAAGCATGACACGACCCGGTGCAACGACGTCCACCGTGGCGGCCATTTTTGCCATCAAGCCAGGATTACGGTAGGTATTCCCCGCGACGAGAATGCCAAGTTTGAGATTCTCGGTAACGGCCGCACATGCGGCCAGCAACGACCAACCTTCGAGCGTGTTCAGGAATTCGTGCTCCATGACTTCGTCGGTGTGGTGCCACGGCGGGATGAAATGATCGTAGGCGAAAACGCTGGTCCAACGACCCGAGTCCATTACCTCAAGAACTGCCTTGATCTGATCCCAGGTCGCTTGTTCGTTGACTAGCTGTGATCCAAACATAACGCATCCACCCTTATAGTCTTTCATGGAGCTTATCCAGGATGCTTCCGGACATCCAGGACGAAAATTCACACGATCACGACTACCGTTGGGGCGGGTCAGCCTTGGCTCACGTATCCGTCGAAATCCTTGCTTGAATATAGGATTTGATGTCTTCGGCCGTTTCTCGGGCCGCGCCATTGCCGAGGGCGCCGTCAATTAAAGTTGACCCGTCGAAGCCAAAGAGATAACGCAGCAATAAGAGACCGTCGGTTAGTGCCGTTGTCGATCCGTCGCCGTCAATATCTAGATTCCCGGTCTTGTTGTTCAAGTAGGACGCGATGATTTCACCATCCGTACGAACAGCCGAGGCGCCGAGAGCTCCACCGGTGAGAGTTGTCCCGGCGAACCCAAAAAGGTGCCTAAGTACCAAAAGACCATCGGTCAGTGCTTTGGTATCCCCGTCAACGTCAATATCAAAATGAAAACACGTACGGCAGTCATATCGATCCAGCGGATTGGTCCCATCGAATGCTTCTTGTTCGTCCGAAACCTCATCCCCGTCGTCGTCGGTATCGGCGTTGTCGCCTAGCGCATCACCGTCGGTATCCAGGGTTTCCGTTGCGTCTTCGGGAAACGCATCAGCATTATCCCCTACCCCGTCTCCGTCGGTGTCCGTGGTTTCGGATGCGTCGAGGGGAAACGCGTCGATATTGTCTGGGATGCCGTCGTTGTCGTTGTCGGTATCGAGTCGATTGCTCACACCGTCTTTGTCGCGATCGAAAACAACACCTGGCACGTTGGCCTGCCCTGAACTGTTCCGTCCCCAGCACGCGATGGACGTACCCTGAATGGCGCATCCGTGAAATCGACCGGCCGTTAGTCGGTTGGGAACTAACAGACCTGGAGCCGACAGTTGTTTGAATTCGTCATTACCCCAGCAAACCAAGCCGGTGTCGTCAACGGCGCAACTGTAGTTGTCGCCGGCGCGAACGTCGGTCGGATTGCTCAACACGGGGACATCGGCCTGGCCGTTGTCGTTAAAGCCCCAGCAACTAACTCCCGAACTATCCAATCCACATGTGTGATACCCGCCCGCACTGACCTGAGTTGGATCATCGAGAAGGGGTGTGTCGGTTTGGCCGTCACCGTTATAGCCCCAGCAGCTGATGCCTGAATCGGCAACGGCACAAGAATGAAAAGCGCCAGCGCTTACTTGGCTTGGGTTGCTTAGATTGGGAACATCGCTCTGACCGTCGCTGTCATCTCCCCAGCAGACGAGGTCGTTTTCGGCGAGGGCGCAACTATGAAACGCCCCACCGTCAACTTGTCGTG
>JAKUTI010000313.1 GCA_022448765.1 Pseudomonadales bacterium | reverse complement strand
CGATGTTGCGTACAATCATGAAGCCATAACCGCGGCGATCCGTCAACAGGTTGAACACGGCTGTTATTCACCCGATCATCTTTATGGTGATGGTCAGGCTGGTCCTCGCCTTGCCGATGTTCTTGCTACTGCTCCAATACGGTTGCAGAAGAGAATTACTTACTGATCCCGATCGAATTATGGATGTCCTAGGCGTCGTACCGGCGCGTGGCGGATCCAAAGGAATACCTCGCAAGAACCTAGCCGTTGCAGCTGGGCGATCATTGCTGGCATGGACCGCCGACGCAGCCCACGCAAGTAATCGACTGACGCGAGTCATCGCCAGCACAGACGATGCGGAGATTGCTCAAGCTGCACGCGTTCTTGATTTAGAAGTTCCGTTCATACGCCCGATTGCGTTGGCCGCTGATGACACACCGATCTTGGCGGTTCTTCAAGATCTACTAAGTCGGCTTGCTGATACGGAACAGTATGAGCCCGACATTGTCGTACTATTGCAACCGACTTCGCCATTGCGTCGAGCTGACCATATTGATCGAGCTGTTGATCTATTGTGTGATTCTGGTGCTGATACGGTGGTTAGTGTTGTTCGGGTGCCGCACAATTTTAGTCCGTCTTCGATACTACAAGAGACAGAAGGCCGTGTTGTGCCGTGGGGTGATGCTCCTACCGTTACGCGCCGTCAGGACAAAGCAACTTTGTATGCCAGAAACGGCCCAGCTGTCGTTGCTGTGAGACCGTCTGTGCTGAAGAAATATGAAGGTCTTTATGGACGCGATACGCGTTTTCTAGAGATGACGAGAGCGGAGTCAATCGATATTGATGAACCGTGGGATCTCGAGTTGGCGACTTGGTTGATTGAGCGACGAGACATGTCGACTTAAGACCCGGAAGAAGACAAATGAAGATCCTGCTCTCTGTATTGCATTTCGGGTTATTACGAAATTTTGAGTCGGTTGTCCGAACGTTGTCGGATCGGGGGCACGAGGTGTTACTGCTTGCTGATGAGGACGACGCATTTGGTGGTGAGTCTTTAGCGGAAGATCTTGCGTTGCTACCAGGTGTCAGCCATGGACGGACACCGGCTTACGGCGACCAACCTTGGTTCATCGTGGTTCGAAAGGTCCGTCAAGGCTTGGATTATCTCCGGTTTCTTGACAGTCGTTATAAGCCGTTTCCCAAACTTCGGGATCGGGCCGAGGCGCGGGCACCGCGGTTTGTTACTGGATTAGTGCGAGTTCGGATACTACGTGCTTTTGGTGTCAGGCAGATTCTAATGTCTGTCTTGACTGCGATTGAAGGAGGTATGCCGCGTCTCGATGCGATGGACGCGTTTCTCGATCGGGCGCGACCGGACGTGATCTTATTTGCTTCTGTGACCCATCCTCGAGCTGCTCAGATCGACCATTTACGCAGTGCCCGCGCGAAAAATATTCCAAGTGGGGTATGTGTCTACAGTTGGGACCACTTATCAAGTAAGGCCAAGATTCGCGTCTTACCAGATCGAGTATTTGTTTGGAACGAGACACAGCGGAACGAGGCGGCCAAGTTACACGGTATTCCGTTTGACCGGGTGGTAGTCACAGGCGCGCAGGTATACGACCAGTGGTTTAATCGTTCGCCCAGTCGAAGTCGAAAGCAATTCTTGGTCGATATGGGACTTCCGTCTGACCGGCCATTTATTTTATACGTCTGTTCGGCGATGACACCGGATCCAAATGAGGCTCAATTTGTACGACGGTGGGTTGAATCGATTCGTGGTAGTAAACATCCACGGTTGCAAAACGCCGGGTTGGTCGTCCGGCCACATCCTGAGCGGCGACGGGAATGGGAGAATGTTGTTTGGCCTGATCTCGGACCGCTAGTTATAACTGGTGCGAATCCGATTGAGGCTTCAGCGAAAGCGGATTACTTCGATGCACTTGTCTATAGTGAAGCCGTTGTCGGTATTGTCACGAGCGCGTTTCTTGAGGCGGCTGTTGTTGGACGGCCCGTATTGACAATTACGCCTCCAGAATTTCGATCTCACCAGGCTGGGATGCTTCACTTTCGCTATCTCTTGGAGATCGAAGGCGGACTACTCAAGGTCGGCACAGACCTCGATGAGCATGTACGTCACCTCGAGGGTACGTTCGACGGAGATGTAGCGCATAAAGTTCAACAACAGAGATTCTTACGTGCTTTCGTTGGTCCGCTTGGGCTCGAACATGCTGCATCGCCTCGGTTTGTCGACATGATTGAGTCATTGGTTGTGTCACGGTCGACGAACGCACAGATC
>JAKUTI010000312.1 GCA_022448765.1 Pseudomonadales bacterium | reverse complement strand
CGCTGCCCCCCGTATCCAAATGACTGATCGTGGTGAAGGGATCCTCGATCTGATCGCCGTATCTCGAATCTGCGTAATGACACCTGTATTGCTTGACGTTTGTGCCAACGGGCTTATAACCCTCGCAGCGCACGCCATGCGCCTTTGTCCCATACCGGGAGATAAATGCGTTCACAATTTTGTCGAACTGGGGACGGTACTCTTTGGGTATCGATTCGATCGCGTCATTGTACGTTTTCTTGATGCGCCGACCGGCTTTGCCGTCGGCTGCCACACCCAACCAACCGATACCCAGTTGAGCGCTGCGCTCAACTCCATTACCTGTTAGGTGCATAAGGCCGAGCGTCGCTTGAGCATTCTTCAGACCGTGTTGTGCGGCCTTCATAAGATGAGGGCTTGCTTCTTGATAATCCATGCTGCCGTACAAACTAAGACCTTTATTTTGCGCAGCGTAAAGTTCCTGCGCCGTGATGCTTGGCGCGTTGGCTAACGCGCTCGCGGTATCTGCGAGAACCGATATCGGCATCGACGCAACGAGTACCAACAAGGATCCTTTCAAGCTGTTCATCATAGCCCCCCGCCACATTGCGGTTCGTCGAACGTCTATTTTACCTCGTGGTTCCTGAAAACACATTTCGACATTTTTCACAAGGTCGCGCACGCCCGCATCTGACGATCACAGCACGCGGCAATCTCTCTTTCCTTGAAACACATCAACTTATTGGAAAGTGCCGGTATCGGCCGAGGGAGCAAGTTGTACATGTATTGCGGAGAAATGCACTGAAAATCCCTCGGTCGCGGACGTTTACTACCAACGCCTTCCGAAAAGATGTGTTTCACGTCAAACCAATTTCGACTGATGTCACGAGCAACATCTTCACAATTGGCTGAGTTACCCACGCCGAAGGTCACCTCCGCCAACGCATCGATAGTCCAAAGCGGTACTGTCCCCAAAACCGCGATCACCGCTGCCCATATGAACTTTTTCATGGTGTCAGACCGAGGGACGTTAGCGGGCTCGGGGCACGCCCAACTCCTCCAAATTCTGGACCAAGCTCGTTCCAGCCGTCAGCGGCTTAACCGCACGATCAATTTTCTGGATGACACCTTCCGCATCTATGTAGTATGTCCATCGTTTCGCCATCCCGATTGGATATAGCACCCCATACGCATCGCACATCTCTTTACTTGGATCCGACAGGATGGGAAAACTCGCCTGATTCTTCTCAGCAAATCCCCGGTTGTCTTCAATCGAGTCCGTGCTTGCCATGAAATAAACGACATCGTATTGACGAATCTCTCGGTCGCTGTCACGCAGCGCCTTGCATTCGAGCGTTCAGCCGCTGGTATACGCCTTAGGGAAAAATGCGATCACCACGTATTTACCCAAAAGGTCGGAAAGTCGATGTTCGTTGCCGTCCGATCCGGGCAATGTCCAATCTGGCGCCACATCGCCAACTTCGAGCGCCGTCGACGTTGTTGTGCCAAACAGTAAGGTCGCAAGAAATAATCCTATTCTCCGTAGCTTCAAACCGACTTCCTCCAAAATCGCTCAACGTGGATACTACACTAACCGTCGTTTCTCGCGTGTGGATCGCACCGTTGGGCAACGGCGCACTTTCGCTGCGCTCAAAACCCTATCGCGTTACTAAGTTCCGTCGCAATCGTTTCGATAGTTCCGTCGTCCATTCCTTCCCATAACGGTAGGCACAAGAGACGACGGCCAATGTCGTCGGAGTTATCCAGTGGACTTCGTCGAACACAGAGATCCTCATAACCCGACAAACGATGGAGCGCAGTGAAATAATCCGCTGTCTCTATCCCAGCTTTTTCCATGGTGGTCATCACGCGGTCACGATCTATTCCTGGCGGTAACAGTAGCGGGAACGTAAACCATCCCCGTCGGCTCGTGGGATCGATCAACGGCATCGTAAGCCCTGTCACCGAACTCAACGCATCGAAGTATTTTGCTGCTAATCCTTCCCGTTCAACGACCCGGCGATCGAGGCTCGCTAGTTGGGCCCGACCTAACGCAGCACCGAACTCGTTCATACGAAACGAGTGTCCTGGTGCGGCTTCTTCCAGTATCCGACCGCTGGACCCGTACCCCTGATTCGACAATGCGCGAGCCTTCTCCACGACCCCGGCATCCGTTGACACCACCATTCCGCCTTCACCCGTCGTTAGCAGCTTATTCGGATAGAACCCGAAAACACCCGCATTCGACAGCCCGCCCACCTGCTCAGCCTCATAGGTCGAACCCACCGCTTCACACGCGTCTTCGATCAGCGAAACGTTCG
>JAKUTI010000311.1 GCA_022448765.1 Pseudomonadales bacterium | reverse complement strand
CTTGGTCCGCCGGGCTCAGCCCGATGGACTTGGTCAACATGTTTATTTTTTGCCGATCGAACTGCTCTATGCCGGGCTCAAGTACAACCGCCTGATGTTTGCCAAGGCGGGATTGCCCGATCGCGTACCGAAGGACTGGGAGGAGATGCTTCAGTGGGCCCGGGTCATAACAGACCCTGCCACGGGGTGCTACGGAATACATGTCTGGATCACCCACCCGGTGGCCATGTTCGTCAACTTGGTTTATGCGGCAGGTGGTCGCGTGCTCGAAAGAGACAAAGATGGTCAGTGGGTTTGCACCCTCGACAGCGACGCCGCCGTCGAGGCGGGATTGTTCTGGGCCCGAATGCGTCTTCAGAAGATTGAACGCGACGGGAAAGTTGTTTGCCGAGGTGTGATGCGTCCTTCTACTGCTCAGACCAGCGCGGTGGGTGTGCGTACCGCGATGATGCATTCATATCTTTCTGTCAACCACATTGATCTGGCCAATGAAGGCATCGGTCCACTACCAGCCGGGCCCCATGGGGTACAGGCCGGGGAGTTCAACGTGTTGCTCGGCGGTGTCTTTTCGGGGTTGGACCAAAATAAACCCAAGCGGGACGCCACGTGGCAGTACATGGTGTTTTTCACCGGTCCTGAAGCACAGCGCCTGAAAGTCGACCGCTATGTCCAAGCCGGATTGGGGCCACGCTTGCCCCGCGACCTGATTGAACAGGCCAACACCAACGGGCGGTACGACAGTGTGCTCCGGCGCATCACGCCACAGATCGACGAAACCTACCGGATTGCAAGGGAAGGTGGCGTCCCCGAGCCGTACGGTCGAAACTGTTCCGCCCTTCACGACAAAATTCGTCCGACGATCGAGTCAATCTGGAACCACGAGGGCGTTCGCGACGCAATCGACGCCGCCGACGTGGTTGCCGCCAAGCGCATTATTCGGGGTATTCTTGAGCGAGGGACTGTGCGCATCAACCGATCACTTCTCGGGCACCTCACACTTTCCGAGACCCGTACAAGGTCAGGAGTGTCGTGGACCGTGATCGTATTGGTCGTGGTTGCGTTCGTTTTCGTACTGCGTTCTGTCTTTCGGGCCTTTACCCCCGAACACGAGCGGTCTAGTGGGCAATGGCAGTTTTCCCGCTATTGGAGAGCTTACGCCTTTTCGCTCCCTGCCCTGGCACTGATCGCTACGTGGATGTACTGGCCCATGATCAAGGGGACGGCGATCGCGTTCCAGGATTACAGCGTCTTGGGGGATAGTCGCTGGATCGGTGTCGACAATTTTACCGCGGTGCTTTTTGATCCCCAGTTCTGGTTTTCGCTTGGGGTATCGATGCTCTATGCGGTGATGTTCATGGCGTTTGGTTTCGGTGCGCCGATCGCTTTGGCGTTTCTCTTAAATGAGGTACCCAAGGGCACCATTCTTTTCCGAACCGTCTACTACCTTCCGGCCGTTCTATCGGGCGTGGTTGTGATTTTTCTCTGGAAAATGTTTTACGCACCAGAGGGTCTGTTAAATGAAGTACTAAACGGGCTTGTCTGGATCATCAACCATGTCCCGGGGGTAGACCTGGTGGAGCAATCCGGAGATTGGCTTCAGAATCCACGCTGGGCATTGTTTATGTGCCTGCTTCCGACCGTCTGGGCGGGCATGGGGCCTGGTTGTCTAATTTATCTGGCAGCCTTGAAGACCGTACCCGAGGAACTTTATGACGCTGCCGATATGGATGGCGCGGGCATACGCCAGAAAATCTTTACCGTATCACTCCCTGTCATCAAGGTTCTGATCATGATTAACTTCATCGGCGCCATGATCGGTGCCGTTCGTGGCTCAGGTGGTTTTGTCCTGGCGATGACCGGTGGCGGGCCATACACCGAGCGAGGTGGTGTGACCGAGGTCGTCGGCCTTAAATTGTTTTATACGACCTTCGGGGATCTCCGCTTCGGTGTTGGTGCCGCCATGGCCTGGGTCATTGGATCGATTCTACTCGGGTTTACAGTGTTCCAGTTGAAACGATTGGCCAACGTAGAATTCAGGACGGCAAGTTCATGAAGTTCGAAGTTATGATTGTAAAACACCGCCAAATAAATATTACAAATAGACAATTGACAATTTGAACACCCATGCCCGTCATCAGCCGCGTTGGCCGCCAATCTCTGAAGCTTCGCCTCATCATCATGGCTATTTATGCCATGTTGATAGCTGGTGCGGTCAGCATGGTCTATCCGCTGCTTCTGATGCTTTCGATCTCGATTGCCAGCGAGCCTGATTACCACCGTTTCACATTGGTGCCGGGCTACCTCTACGACGACGATG
>JAKUTI010000310.1 GCA_022448765.1 Pseudomonadales bacterium | reverse complement strand
GCTTACACCAAACGAACATCAAGCATATACCGAGTGGGGATTGGTAAAGATCAAGGCACTGATTCCCGACGAAGTGATCGATCCTATTCGGGAACTGGCGATCGAACGATTACGCCGTCGTGAATTCTGGGACGACGAAGGTTGGATACCACCACGCAACGCGGATGGCCAAAAAAGGCTTCGAACCACGATTAAGGAGATTTCTAGGAATAAAAAATCTCTCCGGTCCATCTTGACGGATCGTGTACTCGAGTACGCTCGGGAGTTCGTTGCTGGCGACGACATAGAGCTCTCTGCCCCGATTGCACAATTTCTCTTCACCGCCCCACGAAGTTACGTGATGGACCACGACGGCCAATGGAACGGAAAATGGGAGGTACCGCGAAGCATTTGGCATGTCGATGTGCCTCGTAGTGCAGCCATAGGAGCCCCGGGTCCCGAAATGTTCACCTTCCTGGATAAAGTTACGCCGAAGGGAGGAGGGACTCTGGTCCTCGCTGGTAGCCACCGACTATTGAATGATGTCGATTACCTTAGTTCAAAGAACGTCAAGAAAAAGCTTAAACGCCACACATATTTTCGCGAGCTGACGGGCAAGGGATCCGACGATCGATCTCGATTCTTGGAAGAGATAGGCAATATAGATGGCGTCCCGGTCAAGGTCGTCGAGCTCACAGGCAATCCCGGCGACGCCTATTTTGTCGACCTACGACTGCTTCACTCGCTGGGTCCGAATACGTCCGATCAGCCTCGAATGATGATCGCCCAACGAATGCCTAGACAAGAAGCCTTCAAAACATGGATGGCTACCGTTGGTGGCAAGGGAACGCAGGTTGCTCAAGGCGGCGATGGGTAATGACTGAGTTTTCAAATACCCGTCTTGGAATGAGGTCAACGCCATGACGCCACGTAGTTACGCAGAACGCCGCTGTCTGAGGGCTTCGAGAATCGCCTCGTGACGAGTCCGGTCGATCCGATAAAGAAGATAGAACCCAAGGGCCGCAAGAGAAAAAATCGACGTGGCGGGGCCAGCAATGAAACCAAGGTTCCAAACCACGTCGTCAGGTATCGTCCCGCGGACGGCCTGGCTCGGAAATTCGATAGCCCCGAGCAAAACACCGCCAACGGCAATGCCCAGGGCATTGGTCGCCTTGCCTGCAAATGCCCTAAAGGCGTAAATCACGCCTTCACGTCGAATGCCCGAATCGAGTTCATGTTCGTCCGCGATGTCCGCGAGCATCGAGTTCGTGCTAGCACCCATGATCGGAGCCGCTAGCGCTCCAACGCACGAATAGCCGATAAAAATGACCAATACCCATGGCGAGCCATTAGCCGGATACCACGACACGTCCAATAGGCGTAAAGAAATGGGAATGTTGACTGCAAGAATCCAGCAAGCAAGAGGGATCATAACCGACATGCGTTTATCGAGAAGCCGCGTCAGGATAGGGGTCAAGTAAAAGGCAATGGGGAACACGAAAAGGCCCACGTACATCAGGTACGAAAGGTCTTCGGTGGTAAAACCCCAAAAGTGGATGCCCAGAAACGGCATAAAGGCTGCTTCGACCCCTGCAATAACCGCAGCAAACAAGAGGCCAAGAAACACGGCCACAAAGGAACGATTCGATAACACAGCTTTCATTTCACGAAACACGGTGAACATCGAAAATCGTTCTCGAATCTGCGTTTCGCGCAAATATGGAATTTCGTTCCGGGTGCCGATGACACAAAGCACGATCGCACTGATCATGACGCAGGGGAATGCAAAAGCCATGCGCGAATACGACTCTGGATTCAAGAAACCGGGGTCAAATTTCGGCGTTGTCGGAAAGTAGTACTTGGTGATCAAGCCGTAGGCGGCCGCTACTGCCATTGCACTAATGAACGCCTGATACGCAAATAATTTAGATCGACCTTCGTAGTCGTCCACCATCTCCGCGCCCAGAGATAAGTGCGGAATGTTGTACAAGGTGTAGCTCGATCGAACCAATACGGCGAAGGTGGTGAGCCAAAGGAATCCTTCGACGTTGGTCATCCCCTCTGGCGGCGTAAATAGAAACCAAAAACTAATGGAAAGCGGCAACGCGGAGACCAGCAACATCGGATGGCGTCGTCCCCAGCGGGTGCGGATCCGATCCGACCAAACACCAATCAACGGGTCGGTGACGGCATCGACGGTCATCGCGATGGCGATTGCAATACCGACCCACGCGGCATCGACACCGACAACCTGTTGGTAATAAAAAAGGAGGGTGACTCCCCATGCCATATTGAGAAAGGAACCTGCCGCCTCGCCGATCCCAAACGACATCATTGTCGGGACCG
>JAKUTI010000031.1:9333-16374 GCA_022448765.1 Pseudomonadales bacterium | reverse complement strand
TCGCAGCGACATCGCGATACACGCGGACAAAGCCAATGAGCAGCATTACGAGGTGCCGGCTGACTTTTTTGCGCTGGTTCTCGGTCGATACATGAAGTATTCAAGCGGTTATTGGGCCCCTGCCACACGTGCTCTGGACGAGGCTGAGTGCGCGATGCTTGAGCTTTACCGGGAACGCGCAGATATCGGTGAACACCAGCGTGTACTCGATCTGGGTTGTGGTTGGGGATCGTTTACGCTTTGGGCAGCCGAGCAGTTTCCGTCGTCGAGTTTTACCGCCATTTCCAATTCGGTCAGCCAGCGTCAATTTATTGAGTCGAGATCAGAGGAGCTGGGTTTAAAGAACGTGCAAGTGGTTACAGCAGACATCAATGTGGTCGAACTGAACGGCGTATTCGACCGGATTGTGTCCATTGAAATGTTCGAACATGTACGCAACTACGAGCAGCTTCTGGCGGGTATTTCGCGCTGGCTCGCCCCGCAAGGGAAGCTGTTTGTCCACATATTTTGTCATAGATATTTAATGTATCCGTTCGAAACCGAGGGCGCGGGCAACTGGATGGGAAGATACTTTTTTACAGGCGGATTGATGCCCGCTGCCGATACGTTGCTGCAATTTCAGACTCATCTGAGGGTTGAGGAGAATTGGCGACTATCGGGAAATCATTATCGGAAAACCGCGGCCCGCTGGCTCCAGAATCTTGATGGTCAAAAGAGCAGAGCGATGTCGACGTTAGCCGATACGTACGGCGAAAACACTGCCGCGCGCTGGTTTCAGCGCTGGCGAATGTTTTTCATGGCATGCGAAGAGATGTTTGGCCACCGAAATGGTCAAGAATGGATGGTTTGTCACTATCGGTTTGGACACCACGAGCCAGAGCGAACAGGCCGGTAGAAGGATCAAGGTGGGGAGATCTGCCTTCGTTAGTAGGTGCTGTTGCTCAAGGGCCGTAAGCTTGGGCAGGTAGCCAGGTCACTAACGATTGCCAATAAAAAATCGCTGAAAGACCCACAAGTTGCAGTCCGATGAACGGAATAACGCCTCGATAAATGGTCGGGGCGTCGATGCTGGGTGGCGCGACCCCTTTTAGGTAGAAGATTGCAAAACCAACCGGTGGCGTGAGAAAACTTGTTTGGAGACATACCGCGAATAGAACCGTGAACCACACGGGGTCGAAGCCGAGCGAAGACACCACAGGTGCAACCAGCGGCAAGATAATCAGCGTTAACTCGATCCAGTCGAGAAAAAAACCAAGGAGAAAGGTAAATAGTAGGATCGTGATGATGATCCCCACGGGGCCGAACGGTAACCCTAGCAACGTCCTTTCGATGAGCTCGTCGCCGCCGAGACCTCTGAGGACTAGCGAAAAAGCGGTTGCTCCGATAAGGATGGCAAAAATGAAGGCCGTAGTGCGCGTGGTCTCTCTCACGACGTCGGTCAAGACTGATTTCGAAAGAGTCCCGTTGGCGAGCGCTAGGATAAGCGCGCCCGCGGCACCGACGCCGGCCGCTTCGGTAGGTGTTGCGAAACCGAGGAAGATACTGCCGAGGACCGCAAAGATGAGGAACGCGGGGGGAACCACGGCCTTGATTAACGTCAGTAATGCGGCGGCGTCGAAAACGTTGTCCGTTGAGATTGACGGTAAATCGGCTGGTTTTATCAATCCGTGGAACAAGAGATAGAGTACGTAGAGTCCACTAAGTAGCAGTCCCGGAAATACTGCACCCAAAAACAGATCGCCCACCGACATTGCCATACGATCGGCCATCAGGACCAGCATGATGCTTGGAGGAATAAGAATCCCGAGGGTTCCTACCGCGCAGACTGTGCCCGCTGCGACGCTTTTGTCGTATTTTTGTTCAAGCATGACGGGCAGACCGAGTAGGGCCAATAGGACGACGGAGGCACCGATAATCCCCGTGGTTGCAGCAAGAAGCACACCGATCAGAACGACGGTGACGGCGAGGCCACCGTTGATGCCCCGAAAGAGCGTGGCAAAACTGCTCATGAGGCGACTGGCAACGCCTGAACGATCCAGCATTAAGCCCATGAAGATGAACATAGGCAGAGCCACCATGACCCAGTTTTCCATGACGTTCCATACCCGTTCGACGGTAATGGAGGTGTAAGCCCAATCGATCGCGATCGGCATACCGAAGTCGACCGAGGCGATGATGGCAATGGCGGTAAATAGAATGGAGAGTCCGGCAAGTACCCAGGCGACGGGAAACCCTGTGAACACCAGTAGGATAAAGGCGAAAAACATCGCCAATGCCAGTATTTCGTTAGCGGGCATGGGAAAAAAGAAATGACCAAAGTCGTGTCAATCGGGAGATGGCGGCGAGCCCCAGTAACGAAAAACCTAGTAACAGAACCGACTTGATCAGCCATCGGAGCTCGAGTCCTCCGGGTGAGGGTGACACTTCCTTAGTTTCGTAGCTGTCGACAACGAACGGAATCCCATAGATCAGCATGAGCAAGGTGAATGGGAGAACAAACAGCACGATTCCGTAAAGATCAATCCACGCTTTGAGCTCGAGGGAAAATCGTTCGTGGAGCACATCGACCCGAATATGCGCGTCGGCTTGAAATGCGTAACTCAGGCCGAGCATGAATCCGGTGGAGTACAAATGCCACTGGATTTCCTCCAGTTCAATGCGGCCTTCGCTAAACACATAACGAAGCAGGACATTCAGTACGATCACAAAGATCAAACAGACCCAAATCCAAGACATCCCGTTGCCGAGCCGTTGTAGCCACGGGTCGATCGCGCGGGATACATCCGTCGCCGGAAGTTGGTCGTCCACAGGCAACTAAAAGTCCCTCGGTAGATACGCGAGTTTTTTCCACCGCGCGTAAACTTTTCGGAAATTCTGTTGTGATGCTCGAATCGTCCTAAAATCCTCGTTGTTGCGCGCTTCTTCAGCCATCACCTCATCGGTGACGCGATTGAGTTCACGTAGTATCGGTAGTGGCAGCCGTATCGCTTTCACGCCCTTGGCTGGAAACGCCGCGATGACGGGTCCCTGGAGAGCTTCCGCGCGAGCGAGATTACGCGTGACGCCAGCGCTACACGCGGTATTGAACAAGCGTTTCTGCGCTGCGTTGAGCGCGGACCACTCATCTGAATTAATGACCATATGGGCGGAGGTGTAGGTTTGATGCCATCCCGGGTAATAGTTCAGTTTTGCGATTCGATCGAAACCAAGCGATTCATCCACGTTGGGCAACGAAAATTCGGTCGCATCGATGGCGCCCTTTTCGAGCGCTTGAAAGATTTCACCGCCCGGCAGCATTGTGACTGAAGCCCCAAGGCGTTCAATCACCTTGCCGCCAAGTCCGGCGAACCGAATTTTGAGGCCTTGAACGTCGCGGAGCGATTCGATTGGCTCGCGGAACCATCCCGCTGTTTCCGGTCCAATGAGTCCACACAGAATGGGGTGAACGCCGTAGCGTTTGTACAGGGCTTCGGTGAGCGTGCGACCGTCGGCCTCGTACCACCAGGCAGAATATTCCCAGGGCTCCATGCCAAACGGTACGGCTCCGATGAGGGCTGAGGCCGGTATTTTTCCTTGGTCGTAGCCCATCCAGGTGTAACCCGCTTGTACTTTACCCTCGCGCACAGCATCGACAATATTGAACGCGGGCACCAGTTCGCCTGGTTCATAAATCGCCAGTTCGATAGCGCCGCTCGTCGCGATGGATAACGTCTCAGCAACAAACACAACGTTGTCGCCGAGGGCTTTCAAATTCGTACTAAACGCTACAGGAACTCGCCACCGCAGTTGGGGTAGACCTTGACCGGAGACCGTTTGTTCGCCACGGACTTCTTTTCCGGGAGGTCGGATCGCGAGGGTGGCGAGCATACCGACAATGAGTGCAGTCAATACCGCGATGGATGCAGCACGGTTGCTCACATCGGGTCCTCCTGGTGTAAAGAGGTCGATTGTCTAAACTTGGAACGGGTTTGTCATCGTTTCGGTTGTTTCGTGAGGTGGGCCGGCACTTTGACGGGCGGAGTGATTCAGGTTATCAAGCCATGTTCCACTGGCGCTTGGGAGCAGCTTGCGATGTGGATGGCATGTTTGGACCGTAGTGGAGCAGTAGTGGAGTGAAGGGATGACGACCGAGAAACTTTGGAAAAATCACGTATTTTGGTGTTGGGGATCTGCCTCGACGGCGGGTGGCATCAAGAGCAACGCCTTTAGTTATCTCTTGCTCATGTACTGTACGGAAGTGTTGGGCATTGCCGGGTATAAAGCGTCCATCGCGTTGGCGATTGCAATGATCTGGGATGCAGTATCGGACTTGGTGTTGGGGCATTGGTCGGACAAGACCAGTTCCCGGTTAGGTCGTCGACACCCGTTCATGTACGCGGCACTGTTGGTGCTGCCGATCAGTTTTTACCTACTCTTTGATCCGGCCATCGAGCTTCATGAAGACAACGCGTTCATGTATGTGTTGCTGATGGCTCTGCTGATCCGCACTGGAACGACAATGTTTGAAATGCCGTCGATGGCTTTGCTGCCAGATCTCGAAAAAGACTATGACCGACGTAATCAATGGTGGGCACTCCGACATTTTTTTGGATGGTATGGAGGCAATGGCATCCACATTGCCAACATGATGTTTTGGGCTGGTGCGTATGGGTTTGCCGTACAACGCGGATACACGATTTACGCCACGGTCGGTGCACTGTTGATATTCCTTTCCATTGTGATCTCAAGCTTCGGAACTCAGCGAGAAGCGTCGGCACTGCCTCGGCCGGTGGATACGTTCAAGCTCAGGGACATCGCATCGGAAATCAGACAAATATTTGAATCCCTAAAGAACCCTAGCTTTAAGTCTTTGTTTCTTTATGGCCTGACGGTGGGTATCGCGGGTGGTTTGGGCATGGCTTTGTATTTGTATAACACCACCTATTTCTTTGCTTTTACTGGCCCGCAAGTTGCTGTCACGGGATTGTGGGTTCTGATCGCGCCGGTTTGCGCCGTCTTTGCGGCTCCTTTTTTTGGTGCGCGCGTTGGTAAGAAAAGAGCGGCGATCTACGCGATATTACTCAATACCGTGTTGTACCCGATTCCGTACATCCTCGTGTTGATGGGCGCATGGCCGGAGTTGGGAAGCTGGCTAAGTCTTTACATCTACTCGATTTTTATTGTGGTTGAGGTTTTTTGTGGAATCATTGGAGGTGTCCTGCTCGATTCGATGATGGCCGACGTGGTGGAAGATAGTGAAGTGGTCACCGAGCGACGGTCGGAGGGCTTATTTTTTGCGGCAAGAGGCGTTGCAGGTAAAGCTATTTCGGCCGGCGGGATTGTCGGAGCCGGCGTAATTGTTTCGTTGGTTGGCCTTGATGCGATTACGAGTGTTGAGCAAGTAACTTACGATATACGCGTCAACATTGCCGTCTTGTTCTTACCGCTATATTGCTTATTGAACGTTGGCGCTCTTTACTTCGTATCGCAATATCGAATTGACCGAGATGACCATAGCGATAATTTGGACAAATTGGCCGAAAGGGCGCGGGGCGTCACGGGCGAGAACGCGGGGTATAGCGCCGACTAAGCTGGCTTGATGAGCGGGTCACGGATGGGGTTCGTTTAATATCAGGGCGGATTTTTTTGGAGGGCACATGCTCAACCTGATTAACGTCTTGGCGCAATTGTTCGTTTTCCTTGTTGGGGCAGGGACCTTGGTGATTGCCATCGTCTACGTGTTGGATCGGGTGCAAAAGAAACAGGCAATACGGCGCAATTTCCCGGTCATTGGGCGGTTCAGGTATTGGTTTGAACACTTAGGGGAGTTTTTTCGACAATATTTTTTTGCACTCGACCGCGAGGAAATGCCGTTTAATCGGGCTGAGCGCGCTTGGGTATACCGGGCAGCGAAAGGCGAGAACAACATCGTAGCCTTTGGCTCGACTCGGGACTTACGACCGGTCGGCACGGTTATTTTCGTCAATTGTGCTTTTCCGACCCTAACAAAAGACACGGTCGATACGAGCGAGGTAACGCTCGGGCCGTTCGCAGATTCTCCCTACACGACCCGGTCGGTCTTCCACATTTCTGGGATGAGTTACGGCGCGATCTCAAAACCGGCGGTGCTCGCACTGTCGAGTGGGGCTCAGCATTCTGGGATTTGGATGAATACCGGAGAAGGCGGGCTTGCTCCGCAACACTTGGAGGGCGGTGCCGACTTGGTGTTCCAGATTGGCACCGCTAAATACGGGGTCCGAGATGCTGAAGGCAATTTATCGGATGAGAGGCTCGCTGCAGTCGCGAGTCACGAGCAAGTACGAATGTTTGAAATCAAGCTCTCGCAGGGCGCAAAACCGGGAAAGGGCGGAATTTTGCCCGCCGAAAAAGTCACGAAGGAAATTGCGAAAGTCCGGTTCATCGTGCCAGGAAAAGAGTCCATCAGTCCGAATCGCCATCGCGAGGTCGATTCGGAGTCGGATCTGCTGGACTTCATCCACCGCGTTCGACGAATCACCGGCAAACCCACGGGTGTGAAAGCGGTGATCGGTAATTACGATTGGCTCGAAACGTTGTGCACGGAAATAAAAGCTCGAGGGATCGAAAGTGCGCCCGATTTCATCACGGTCGACAGCGCGGACGGTGGTACGGGAGCCGCCCCCATGAGTCTGATCGATTACATGGGGTTGCCGATCAAAGAAAGCCTTCCCGGGGTCGTTGACCTGCTCAATCGGCACGGTTTGAAAGATCGGATCAAAGTGATTGCCAGTGGCAAGTTAATTACCCCAGCCGAGGTCGCGTGGGCCATATGTGTGGGTGCGGACTTCGTGGTTTGTGCCCGTGGGTTCATGTTTGCGCTTGGTTGTATCCAGGCCCTTCAATGCCACAAAAACACCTGTCCCACGGGGGTAACCACGCACGATGCGTCGCTACAACGAGGACTGGATCCGACCGACAAGGCAAGTCGAGTAAGCGAGTACGCGAAGGGCATTCGGAAGGAAGTGGGGGTCATTGCACATTCGTGTGGCGTAACGGAACCGCGTGAGTTGCGGCGTGCGCATT
>JAKUTI010000031.1:0-9323 GCA_022448765.1 Pseudomonadales bacterium | reverse complement strand
CATTGCCGAGTCGTGCAAGAGGATGGTAGCTCCGTTGGCCTTGATCTCTTGTTTCCGGATCGAGTTCAACTCGATACAAGTGCCTCTAGCGAATGACAATCCTGCTTCGGTTTTAAAGATAAACGCGATATGTTCGATCGCGTACCAAGAGGAGTTCACCGTGATCCCCAAAAGACCTGAAGATTTTGGCGTTGACTGGTTTAACGACGTGTTGGAACTCGGAGGCGCGGAAGTAATCGACGCTAAGGTCGAATACTTGACAACCCCGGGCCAGACAGCCGACGTTGCCGGCATCGATCTTACGTACCGCGGTGATACAACGCTGCCCAAGCGAATGATCGCGAAGTTTACGGCCGAGGACGAGGCCACCCGAGGTGTTGCTGTGGCCTTTGACCTCTATCGGCGAGAGGCCAAGTTTTATGAAGAATTTGGGGAGGGCGGCATACCGGTACCAGCGTGTTATTACGGTTCGGCGAGCGCTGACGGGCGGGAAATCGTGTTGTTGTTAGAGGACCTCTCGGCGGGCGAATCACCGAGTTGGGCGTCGACGCTCGATCAAGTTGAAACAGCGCTTCGTGCCGCTGGACCGTTTCACGCGCGTTGGTGGAACAACCCCGAACTCTTGGACAAATCGTTCCTAGTGGGGCGGAGTGACCCCGTTTTTTTTAACACCACGGCAAGTAATGCGCAGGCATCCTTGCCACTCGCGCTGGACAACGGCATGACGCCTTTGTGTGAAGAGACACTGCGTCACTGGCTCGATCACGTGCCTCAATTTTTGGAGTGGCTGAACTCCCGACCTTACGCGCTGGTCCATGGCGACTTTCATCCCAAACAAATGTTTTTCCCGACGGAGCAGGGTGGCGGACGTTTCGCGGTGATTGACTGGCAATTTCCCATGGTGGCTCCGGGACCATGGGATATTGCTCGAATTATGTTGGCCGGGTTATCAACCGACGTGCGTCAGGAGAACGAGCTGCGGCTTATCGAGAATTACCTCGGCGATCTGCAGGTCGGAGGGGTGGGCGATTACGGAATCGACGAGTTAAGGCAAGACGCGTTAACGGGGCACTTGATCTCGCTCGCCATTCATACCATCGCATGTGCGACAGAAATTGATCGCTTCAAAATGGAAATTACGGACTTGGGTCTCGATTGGCAGGACATTTTATTCGGTCGCCTCGACGCTATTTTTAACGAGGCAAATCCGATGTATCAGCTTCCCTACATGGCCTGACATCCGTATTTTTTATTGTTTGACCCATTTCGCGACGTGCGGATGTTGGTACGTCGTCATTTGAGTAATCAACTGGTCAGGTTCGGCAGCGACGAGGACGCTTTGTCGGTGTTCTTCACGAATCATCCCTTCTCGGGTGGCGTGATCTAAGAATGTGAACAGCGCGTCGAAGTACCCGGCCGTGTTGAGTACACCTGTTGGTCGCTCCTGAATGTGCAGTTGGTTCCATGTAATCGCCTCGAATATTTCTTCCAGCGTTCCGAAGCCTCCCGCCATGGCAATGTAGCCATCGCTCAAATCGGCGAACCGGCGTTTGCGATCATGCATCGTGTCAACGATTTCGAGTTTGGTGAGACCTTCATGTCCGACAATGTCGTCCAAATCGCGGGTGATAATGCCAATAACTTCGCCGCCAGCAGCAAGAACGGCGTTGGCGAGAGCGCCCATGAGACCCACACGAGCACCCCCGTAGACGAGCCCAATGCCTCTCCTTGCGAGTTCATTACCAAGGGAATTTGCGGCATGGCGGTATGAGGGATTATTACCTTCGCTGGAACCGCAGTTGACGCAGATTCGTTTCATGTCATACGACTTCGTCAAGACGGAATTTGTCAATGTCGTCGTCGCTGTATCCTATGGCCCGCAGTACCTCGTCGGTGTGCTCGCCAAGCTCCGGCGTTGCCGAACGAATACGAAACGGTGCTTCTGAGAGTTTGACGGGTTGTGCGACGAGGCTTATGTCGCCAAGCTTGGGATGGTGTACGGGCGAAGCCATCTGTAAGTGTTGTACCTGGGGGTCGTCGAAGACCTCGTTGATCGAGTAGATGTACCCAGCTGGTACTCCCGCGTCGTTAAAGGTCTCGATCCACGCTTTGCTGGATCGGCCGACGGTGATGGTCTCGATTTCTGCGTTCATGGCATCGCGGTTTTTTGAGCGGGCCTGTGGGGAGCTAAAACGCTCGTCGGTTAACCAGTCGGAGCGCTGCATGGCCTTGCAGAACCGCTCGTAAATTGCAGCTCCGGTCGCCGCGATGTTGATGTGACCATCGGAGGTCGCGAAAACCCCCGTGGGGATCCCCGTGGGGTGGTTGTTGCCTGCCTGTGGCGCGACTTCCTCGTCTAATAACCAGCGTTCAGCCTGAAAATCGAGCATTGCGATCTGTGCTTCGAGCAGTGAAGCCTTTACCCATTGACCGGTACCGGAGTGTTGCCGACCGATGAGAGCGGTCAGGATTCCAAGGGCCGTATATAGACCCGCCGACAGATCTGCGACCGGAATGCCCGCTCGAACCGGCCCTTGCCCGGGTAAACCGGTGATCGACATGAGCCCTCCCATGCCCTGCGCGACTTGATCGAATCCAGGCAGGTGTCCGTAGGGGCCGTCTTGACCGAACCCCGAGATGCTTGCGTAAACGACAGTTGGATTGACGGCCTTCACTTTCTCGTAATCGATGCCCAACCGGAATTTGACGTCTGGTCGATAATTTTCGACAACCACGTCAGCATCGGTCACCAATCTGAAGAAAATTTCCTTGCCCTGATCGGACTTGAGGTTGAGGGAGAGACTGCGTTTATTGCGGTGAAGATTCTGGAAATCGGGTCCATGACGAGCCCCGCCAAGGGTTCCGCCACTGTCGCCGGGTTGTTCGATTTTAATTACGTCAGCGCCCCAATCAGCCAACTGCCTGACGGCTGTGGGTCCAGCCCGTACCCTGGTTAAGTCCAACACCTTTATGTGTGCCAATGGAAGTTTCATACCCATTTCCCCCTGTGACGGATTATGCGAGAGTAGTCGATCGTTTCGTAGGCTTCGGGGTAAGGACCTTGGAACAGTCCGGCCAATACCGGATTCCGGCTGCACGCACTGCTGTTTGGGACGCGCTCAATGATGCCGATGTGTTGGAGGCATGCATTGAAGGTTGTGAGTCGGTAACCAAGTTGTCCGATCATCGATTTGACGCGAACGTCACCGCGAAACTAGGGCCGGTCAAAACGAAGTTCCAGGCGACTATCGAGGTATCGGATCGAAATCCACCCGAGAGCTATTCGCTCAACGTCAGCGTGAAGGGGGGTATGCAGGGTTTCGGTAAAGGGCTTGCAAGAATCAAGCTAGAGGAAGATTTAGATGGGACCCTCTTATCTTATCGAGTTGAAGGCAGCGTCGGTGGGAAACTCGCTCAAATAGGGTCTCGGCTTATTACCACCGCTGGTCGCAAGATGGCCGACGGTTTTTTTACGAAGTTCAGTGAACGCTGGGCGGACACAGTTTAGCTAGGAGAATGACGTGGAAATCTCTTTGACAGTCAATGGCACTGAGCAAACGGCGGACGTGCCCGCCAATAGCTTGTTGGTCGAAATCTTACGAGAGCGTTTGAACCTTACGGGAACGCATGTTGGTTGCGATACCA
Source organism: Pseudomonadales bacterium (assembly GCA_022448765.1). Taxonomy (GTDB): domain Bacteria; phylum Pseudomonadota; class Gammaproteobacteria; order Pseudomonadales; family Azotimanducaceae; genus UBA11889. Next base: position 5,678 of record JAKUTI010000031.1, on the reverse strand, counting down.
GCCAATGCGGCGCCTGCACCATTCATATGAACGGATGTTCGGTGAAGTCCTGCACGGTCTTGGCGGGCCAGGCGGACGGCGCGGACATCACAACCATCGAAGGTATTGGGACCGTCGATGCGCTACATCCAATGCAGGAAGCATTCCGTGAAAACCATGCGTTGCAATGCGGATTTTGTACGCCAGGCATGATCATGAGCGCGATTGACCTCGTCGAGAAAGGCAAACCGTTGGATGAACAGTCCGTGCGCGAAGGCCTCGAAGGCAATCTTTGTCGCTGCACGGGATATCACAACATCGTCAAAGCTGTACTTGACGCTCAAGAGAAGATGTAAGGGGTACGAGAGATGACTAGCGAAACAGGCATTGGTGCGGCGGTAAAGCGCAAAGAAGATGCTCGATTCATCACGGGGGCAGGACATTACACGGACGACATCAATCAGCCGGGACAACGATACGCGGTATTTGTCCGGTCGATGTATCCGCGCGCTGAGATCCGTTCGATCGATTTGAGTTCGGCGTTAGCAACGGATGGCGTCGTTGCCGCATACACAGGCGCGGATCTCGCGGCCGACGAGATCGGAGATTTACCCTGCGGCTGGATGGTCAGGTCCAAGGACGGTTCCGACATGATTCAACCACCGCACCCACCCATCGCGGTTTCCGTCGTTAACTACGTCGGCGAGCCCTACGCGATGATTGTCGCCGAAACGCTGGAAGCCGCTCGAAATGGGGCCGAAGCCGTCACGGCCGATTTCAATGAACTCCCCGCTGTCGTTGATCTCTCGACGGCACCTGCTGCTGACCAGATTCACGAGACGGCGCCGGGTAATCAATGCTACGACTGGGAACTCGGTGATCGTGAGGCGACCGACGCGGCCTTCGCGTCTGCTGACCATGTCACGTCACTTGATATCGTCAATAATCGCCTAATTCCCAATGCCATGGAGCCACGAGCGGCAGTGGGCATGTACGAAGCGGCGTCAGGGAACTACACGCTATACACAACGTCGCAAAACCCTCATTTGGAGCGACTAGTTCTTGCCGCGTTCGTCAACGTTGCAGCCGAGTCGAAATTACGTGTCGTCGCGCCCGATGTTGGCGGTGGCTTCGGTTCCAAGATTTTTGTCTATGCAGAAGAAACTGCAGTGATATGGGCGGCTGGAAAATTGGGTTGTGCCATCAAGTGGCGAGCTGATCGGTCCGAGTCTTTCCTCGCAGATGCACACGGCAGAGATCACCTCACAAGGGCTGAACTCGCGTTGAAGTCAGATGGCACGTTTGTGGGATTGCGGGTCAAGACGGTGGCTAATATGGGCGCGTATCTGTCGCTCTTTGCCTCGAGCGTTCCCACCTACCTCTACGGGACTCTCTTGGCCGGGCAGTATCGAACGCCGGCAATTTACGTCGAGGTTCAGTCCGTGTTTACCAACACGGCGCCCGTCGATGCCTATCGAGGGGCAGGTCGACCGGAGGCGACCTACGTGGTGGAGCGGTTGGTCGAAACGGCCGCTCGCGAATTGGGAAAAGATCCGGCGGAACTCCGCCGGCTGAACTTTATCCAACCGGAAGATTTTCCTTACGAAACTCCGGTGGCGCTCACATACGACACTGGGGATTACGACGCGAGTCTGAAGAAAGCGATAGAACTTATCGGGTATGACGGTTTTGCCGATCGGAAAGCGGCCTCGGAAGCCGCTGGTAAAAAACGTGGCATCGGATTTTCTTGTTATATCGAAGCATGTGGCTTGGCACCGTCACAAGTTGCGCTTTCACTGGGCGCAGGGGTTGGTCTATTCGAATCCGCTGAAGTGCGCGTTGACGTCACGGGCTCCGTGAGCGTCATGACGGGGTCTCACAGCCACGGCCAGGGACACGAAACAACATTCGCACAAATTGTTTCGGACAAGCTGGGAATTCCTTTCGACAACGTCGATGTGATTCATGGCGATACCGGACGCTCCGATTATGGCCTTGGTACATACGGTTCTCGTTCGCTCGCGGTGGGTGGATCTGCGATCGTGAAAGCCACAGACAAAGTCATCGCCAAGAGTCGGAAAATTGCGGCACACATGCTCGAAAGTGAGGAGGAAAATGTTGATTTTGACGAAGGCACCTTTTCGGTGACGGATTCAAATCAGTCGATCACGTTCCCAGAAGTCGCGTTCTCCGCCTATGTGCCTGGTAATTACCCGTTGGATGAACTTGAACCGGGATTATCTGAAAAAGCGTTCTATGATCCAGAGAATTTTACCTATCCCGCGGGGGCGCACATCTGCGAAGTCGAAGTGGACCCTGAGACGGGCACGGTGGAAATCGTCAACTTTGTCGCGGTAGACGACTTTGGCGAGATTATCAATCCAATGATTGTTGCCGGTCAGGTGCATGGAGGGCTTGCCCAAGGGATCGGCCAGGCCTTGCTTGAACACGGTATTTACGATGAGTCGGGGCAGTTGGTGACGGGCTCGTACATGGACTACACGATGCCCAGAGCCGATGACATGCCTAATTTCGTTGTTGATACTACGGTGACACCGTGCACGCACAATCCGTTGGGAGCTAAGGGCTGCGGTGAAGCTGGGGCAATAGGGTCGACCGCAGCGGTTATCAACGCATTGACCGATGCGCTGGGTGTTGTTGATGTGCCGATGCCGGCGTCGCCCGAGACGGTGTGGCGCGCGATGGGAGGAGAATAGCAATGTATCGTTTCAACTATCACAAACCCAATGATATGGATGGGGCTCAGCAGGCTATGGCCGATGCCGAGGACGGGGTATATCTCTCGGGTGGCATGACATTGATTCCAACGTTGAAAGCGCGACTCGCGTCGCCAACCGACGTCATCGACCTTTCTGGACTATCACTTTCGGGCATCGAAACCGTTGATGATCGTGTGACCATTGGGGCGTTAACTCTGCATTCCGAGGTTGCCGCCGGAAGCGACATTCCGTCGTTGTCGAATCTGGCGTCAACCATTGGCGATGCACAAGTACGTAACCGAGGCACAATCGGTGGATCAATTGCAAACAGTGACCCTGGGGCTGACTACCCCGCAGCGGTTATTGCGCTGGGTGCGACGATCAATACGACGGCCGGGGCGATCGAAGCTGACGATTTCTTCCAGGGTCTTTTTGAAACAGCGCTTGAACCTGGTGCGATCGTGACGAGTGTTACGTTTCGGATGCCGGGACGTGCAGTTTACGAGAAGTTTCCAAATCCAGCGTCCCGTTATGCGGTGGTTGGTGTAATGGTCGCTGAAACGAACGGCGAGGTTCGGGTGGGCGTGACAGGCGCTGGACCTTGTGCGTACCGACAGCAAAATTTTGAGCAAGCGTTGACGGACACTTTTTCCTCCGCAGCGCTGGATGGCTTGGAGGTCGATTACACGGAATTCAATAGCGACATTCATGCGTCTGCTGAATATCGGGGACACCTTGTCGGCGTTATGGCTCGACGGGCGGTCGCGCAACTAACCTAGATGCGGTTGCTTTTGTCTGAGTGATCGAAATAACTCGGTATAGCCCATGGTGAGGGACACCCGTGCATATCGGTGTCACGCGATCACCGATGACATTGGCAACATTACGCTCGACACCATATCGATTGCAGATCCTGGGCCAGGCGAAGTACAGATCGAAGTGAAGGCCTGTTCGGTCAACTTCCCGGATCTGCTGATGATTCAGGGTAAATACCAGTTCAAACCACCTCTGCCTTTTGCACCGGGAGGCGAGGCATCGGGGGATGTGGTTGCGGTCGGTTCGAAGGTATCTGAGGTGAAGGAAGGCGATCGCGTCGTTTTTGGGGCGCGTCATGGTTGCTTTGCGGAGACATTGAACGTGTCGGCAGACGCGATCAATCCGATACCTGGATCCATGACTTACGCGAAGGCAGCAGCGTACGGCACGGCCTATCAAACCGCCTACGTCGCGCTGACGCATCGCGGAAATTTGCAGCCGGGTGAGTGGCTCATGGTGCACGGCGCGACAGGCGGTGTCGGGCTTGCAGCCGTTGACTTAGGTAAACATCTGGGGGCACATGTTATTGGTACGGGGGGTACGGATGCCAAGTTGGTCGTCGTTAAAGCTCGGGGTGCGGATGAGGTGATCAATTACACTCAAATGGATGGCTCGCTTGGGGGTTTTCGGGATCGAGTCAAGTCGATTACGGGAACGGGTGGTGCTGACGTGATCTACGATCCAGTCGGGGGCGACGTATTCGACGAGTCCATGCGTTGTGTCAATTGGGGTGGACGCATTCTGACGATTGGATTTACCAGCGGCCGTTGGCCCCAAGCCGCTGTGAATTTAATCCTGATAAAACAAATTGCCGTCATCGGTGTCCGAGCGGGTGAGGTAGGTCGGCGAGATCCTCAACTGGGTCGAAAATTCCACCGTGAACTCTATCAATTAGCCAATGATGGCCTTATCGACCCATACGTATGTGCAGGATTTCCCCTTGAGCGCGCCGTGGATGCAATGCGAATGCTCGAAAATCGAGAGGTTGTTGGAAAGTGTGTCGTTACGATGAACGGATACGAGCTCGAAACGCCGGACGCCTAGTCGTCCCCTACATAGCGATCCTGCAGTCGTCTCATGCCGTGCAGCCATCGGTCGGGGTCCTCGGCTTTGCGTTGCATATAGTCGGCGACCATTGGATGCGGGAGCACAAAAAAACGTTCTTCCCGAATGGCTTCGAGGCAATCTTGGGCGACTTTGTCAGCTTCCAGTAGTCCATCAACGCTGGCGACCGATAGTCCCGTTTCGGAGGCATCGGGAGTCATCCCTGTCCGGACAGCTTGGGGACAAAGAACGGTAACTTTGATGCCATCGCGGCCGTGAGTAATGGCCAGCCATTCCGCCAACGCAACGGCCGCATGCTTGGTCACCGCGTAGGTCACTGAACCAATCTGCGTAAGTAGGCCTGCCGCGGAGGCCGTCGAAAATAGATATCCACCCCCGCGTTCTCGCATGAGGGGTACGAGGTGTCGAGCAGTCCAAATGTGGGCCATGGTGTTGACGCGCCAAATCCTGTCCCACACTTCGTCGGGCTCGTCGATTCCTCGGCCGTCGGCAATCCCCGCGTTGGAACAAAAAAGATCAATGGGGCCTAACGTGTTTTCGGTTTGGTGAATTAAGCGAACAAGGTCGCTTTCGCGTCCAACGTCGACTTGTTCGCTCGTGTGACCGATTTCCTCGGCGACCGTGGCAGCTCCCTGCTCGTTAACGTCCGCGACCACGACATGTTTTGCGCCTTCGGCGGCGAACAAACGGCACAGCTCGCGTCCTATTCCACTCGCTCCTCCAGTAACGACGACGACCTTATCCTGAATTTCCAACCGCTATCTCCCTACAACTCACGCCGACGTTAGACGGTTTGCCCTGCTTAATCTACCCGAAAACCGAGGACCTAGTGGTCTGGATGGGACCACGCGTTATGCCATAATCCATCGGCGCTGCGGGCGTCGTATAACGGCTATTACCCCAGCTTCCCAAGCTGGAGACGTGGCTACGACTCCCAACGCCCGCACCATGAACGCGCCATGGTTTCGCCCTCTGTACGTGTTCCGGCTAGGCTGATCGCGTAGTCTAGTCAGCAAGAAGCATGTGCCGCGCTGCGGCAGATCTCCGTTTGGCGGTTGGATGCATCGCCTAAGCTGGTTTGGTGTGCGATGAAAATAA
>JAKUTI010000309.1 GCA_022448765.1 Pseudomonadales bacterium | reverse complement strand
AATATGAACAAAAAAAGAAGTAGCGCAGGCCGACAGTTCGCCCGACCGATAAGTGAGCGCATCCTAGTCATCGGATATTCGATACGGCTCGATCAGTTGTCAACGAAGCCCGCCACTAGCTCAAGAAGACGCACACGGAACGCTTCAGCGCTGAACTTCCTACTCGATATACGAGCCCGGCGGCCATCGAGCTGCACAGCTCCGGATCACGAATTAATTGCCACGTACGCTCACGCAGATTCTCTGCCTTAGACCAAACAAAGCCATCATGACTATCGGTCACTAATTCTGGCAGTCCCCCTTGATCTAACACAACAGGTACCGCCGAACTCGCCATCGCCTCAACAACTGAAATCCCAAAATGCTCGAATCGGACTGGATTTCGATCCGGTCGCTCCCCATACCCCGCAGCATGCCAGTAAATCTGAGCGTCACCGTACATCTCGCGAAGCTTATCGAAAGGCACATCTACCGCAAATTCGATGGGATAACCCTCAGCCCGCCGCCTCAACTCTTCTGTGTACGCAACGTCAATCTCTCGACCACTTTGATGTCCGGCAAGACAAAGTGTCCAACCATCTAGGCCTTCGCGACACATACGCTTGAACTGATCAATCATTACTCCATGCTTTTTTTCATGCGTCCCTCGAAAAAACCTTCCCACCGTCAGAATTGTGTGTGTCTTGGCTCGAGTCAGCGCCCAACTGATGTCAACGGGTGGATACAGGATCGGCCCGCTTATCCCCCAGTACATTTCCATCCAATGACGACTGTATTTCGAAATCGGACTAATCACGTCATACGTATCAAGATGATCAAGAGAATAAAACGTAGGCAGGCCTTCAAGCCGGAGCCCAAGCTCACGAAACGCCTTTCGGAAAACGATTTCATATAAATAATGGCGAAAATGTCGAACCCGTACGTCGGTGACAGCCAGGCCTACCTCCCGATTGTCAGCTCCCTCAAACCGATCGATGGGATTAAACGTTGGCGATTCAAGAACTAACTCGACGGTGTTCCCGTGCATACAACTCGGATCGATATCGATCTGCCAAGTTTCAAAACAGCCAGGATTAGGAGGGAAGGTGCGTTTAGCAATAACCTCACCATCAACGAGACATCGGACCGGAAGTTCCACATCCTCTCGAAAGCTTCCTCCACCGATCTCAATGGAGGCAGTTCGAGTAGCCGAAGGGACTCGAACCCTGATATTCGCTTGCCTAGTGGCGTAGCGAAACCACCCGGAACCAAGTTCCTGAACGTCGTAAAACCCATCCAACCATTCGGGCAACAGGAGTTCGCGCGTAAGGAATCGACCAACAGCCTGCCGCATCCTTGCCCCTCGACTTCGATCGATTGGGGAAGGGAATAGAACCAGCATCATGCTGTGAGCCGCTTCTGAAGGCTGGTTCGTCATAAAAGAAGAATTTACAAATAGATCAAACTCGCGCGTAAACGCCGCAAACCGATTCGGTGGCAGTGCAGGAATGACTCGCACCGTCACGTTACTCAGATCAATATTTAAGGCATCGGAAAGTTCTTCGCAGGAAATAGGTCGATGAGTCACCAGTTCAGTTTCGAACCGCTCTGAGAGAACCTGCGCGGCCATAGCAGAATGTCTTTCCCCTCCACCTTTTTGATGGAGCCAACGGTTGTACACCGCCGCTTTCACTGCGGCTCCAAAAAAGGATTGAGCTCCCGTCCGTCTAACGGAGCATGACGACCTTCATTCACTCGTAGTTGGAACGTTTGAGGAGCAGCCGTTACGACTTGCAGCAGAGCCCGTACACGGGATATCGAGAGAGCTATCGCCGTCCCGTCCAGCTGAAAGATTCCGACTCGTGCATCATTCCAAGCGTACTTCGTGGCTGCCGCCATATGACGAAAAGTCCACAGGACCGGCGCGTTCTTGGTAAGCATACGTAGTTTTCCAAACTCAACGTTTCGGGTAAAACCTGGCGACCATTCTTTGCTAAATGCGGCATGTTCATGACGCACAACCGAGGATGGCTCGTAGCAAAAGATCCATCCGCGCCTACGAGCCCGCCATGCAAGATCCGCGTCCTCGTAATACATAAAAATCCCATCGTCTAGATAATCCAGCTCGTCCAACATGTCACGGCGATACAGCACAGCTGCACCTTTTGGAGCAAAAATTTCACGCCGGTCGTCGAACGCCGAACTATCCCAAGCCGACCACGGGACTCCTTGCAGAACACGAGTGCCTCGATCACGCATCGAACCATCAGGTAAAGGCACAATCCCAGCACTCTCGATCGCCGGCCGCGCCATCGTCGAAACAACATCGTCCTTGAACGGAATCTCATTTGTTGTCCGCCCTG
>JAKUTI010000308.1 GCA_022448765.1 Pseudomonadales bacterium | reverse complement strand
GATAAATTAAGTCCGCGTTCGGATAGAAAAGTGTCGTAACCCTCCGGCAACGCGCGAATAAATGGATCAGCATTTACGATACGCGCCGCTTCCTTCGCCTCCTCGCTGGTGATACGAGGATTGTTTAGCGTGATGTTGTCGAGCACAGTACCCGAAAATATATGGAAATCCTGTAGCACAATGCCAACCCGTTGTCGTAGATCCTCCGATGCAACGTGATTGACATCAACGTCATCGAGAAAAACCTTGCCATCGTCAAAGTCATAAAACCGGGCGAGGAGCTTGATCAGCGTGCTCTTTCCCGAACCGGTGGGGCCGACAATTGCTAGTTTTTCGCCCGGATTAACCTTAAACGAAACGTCATGGATGACTTCTTCACCCATGTAATAGGAAAAGGACATATTTCGAAACTCGAGACGTCCATTCACTTTGTTCCCAAGAGACACTGGCTCGTCGGGTTCCTTGATACTCTCGTCCCAATCGATGGCTTGAAAAATTCTCTCCCCCGATGCCATGGCTCGAAAAAGTGTATTGAACTGATATCCGACCGCCTGTACTGGACCGATCATCATGCCGATGAGTTGCGTAAAAACGACGACCGATCCAAGTGAAATCGCATCTTGAATAACAGCTCCTCCGCCAAACCAAATGATCACACCAGTCGCCACCGTAATCAGACTGTTATTAAAGGAGCTGTACACCGTCTCTAAGTTCATCGCGTGGAACTGGTAATCGCGGTGTGATTCGTTACGTTCCCCGAATTGTTGGGTATTCAATCGTTCGCGGCGGGATAGTTGAACCACTTCCATGCCAATCAAGTTTTCTTGCATGTATTGGTTGATGCTGGAAACTGCGTTACGCACATTTCGATAGGTATTCCCAAGAACTTTTCGAAATAGCGACGTTGCAACGGCAACGACGGGGATAAACACCATCGTATAAAGGGTGAGTTCCGGACTGATGGCCCACATCAAGAAGAGCGCTAAGAAAAAGGGGATGAAGTCGCCAACCAACTCGAGGACGCCCGTTAGCAGTTCAATGAGATTTTCAACGTCATTCGTCAATCGGGTCATGACCCTACCAACCGATACGTGGTCATAGAAGGACATCGGTTTCGTTTCGAGCTTCTGAAAGAGTTCACTGCGTAAATCCCGTAAGGCTTGTAACGTTGAACGAGAAAGCAGCAGTCGATGACCGTATGACGCGAGCGAGGAGACCAGCACGAGAAACGCGTACACGAATACGGCAGACATAAGCGGCGATGCGCCCGTCCAATCGGCTACGGAGTATACGAATGCGCCCATCCCATAGTCCGGTAGTTCGTTAGATTTAGGGTTCGGTAACAAGATTGTGTCGATAACGACGCGTCCATTAACGATCGGTTGCAACACCGCTATGGCGGCCGAAGCTAGAGTTAAAACAATGCTGAGCGAAAGCGTGAAGCGATAAGGCTTGAGCCAGGCGAGGAGGCGCACAAACATGTTGACGTTCAACGCCTTGTGGGTCAGTTCTGCGTCGAAAGCCGAATAGTCTCGAGTCGGCGCCGCGGATGGTGCGTTGGCCTGGGTATTCATCCGTTCACTACCCGAACATCGATATCAAGATTTCTTAGCAACGCGGCCTTCCGTTCGCGATCCTGATCTTGGTTGCTCTGCACAGCCTCAAGATCTGCGTAGTAACCACCCTTAGCCATGAGTTCTGCATGGGTTCCCGATTCTAGAATTCGACCTTCTTCCATCACAAAAATGCGATCTGCGTGCCGTGCCGTGGACACTCGGTGAGAAACAAGAAGCGTCGTAAGACCTTGTCGGATCTCTTTTAGGCGACCGAGGATGCGCTCTTCGGTCCGCGTGTCCACACTTGAAAAACAATCATCCAGTGCAAGAATCCGGGCATCTCGGATGAGACCACGTGCCAGTGTCGCGCGTTGTTTCTGCCCCCCTGACAAGGTAATCCCTCGTTCACCAACGATGGTTTCCATTCCGTCCGGAAATTCATCGATCGCGTCAAGGAGTTCGGCAAGCCGAGCCGCGTGCTCGATCGGCGGCAAATCGCGTTCAGGATCGTCATACGTCAAATTGTCACGAATAGTCAGCGAAAACAGGAACGGATCTTGCGGGATCAATGCAACTTGCGATCGGAGTTGCTGTAACGAGTATCCTCGAACATCTTCGCCATCGATTAGGAGCATCCCTGGCGCCGGATCATTCATACGCGCCAGAGAGCGCAGAACCGTCGACTTGCCGCAACCCACACGCGGCATCGATTGGGGAGCACGGGGTAATCCTTCTGAATACAGCTGAATCGGGCACCGAGAAGTCGGAAAAGATTGTCTCCGCTTAC
>JAKUTI010000307.1 GCA_022448765.1 Pseudomonadales bacterium | reverse complement strand
AACAGATAGCCCGTAAATGACAACAACAATGTCAACACGAGCATGATGACGCCAACATTCCAGTTGAATTCGCGAGGGGGTTTATAGGATCCCGTCATGAACACGCGGAACATATGCAACCAAACTGTGATGACCATTGCGTGGGCACCCCACCGGTGCATCTCTCGCATAATGCCCAGCGGGACGTGCTCTCGAAGACCCACAATGTCCGAATAGGCATATTCCAAAGTCGGACGGTAATAAAACATCAAGAGCAAACCCGTAAAGGTCAGGTTCAGAAACAAGAAGAAACTTAGTCCGCCCATACACCAGGTGTACCGAAGTCTCACACCATGCTTCTTAAGTCTGACTGGGTGAAGATGCAGAAAGACATTCGACAGCATTACTAAGACACGATTCCGATCATTGATCGGAGCATTGTGTCGAAAGATCGACGTCCACACTTGTGTTTCGGTCAACCAGGTCCACGCGCGTACTAGCACGCCTTCTTCAGGTTGGATGGTCTTAGAATCGGGCATTATTCTTACTCACACACTCAGAAATGCTTCAGCGTCAATCCATTGGCCGAGTTCCTGTTGAAACTTTCGACTTTTGTCGACCAGGATCTGACCATCTTCCGCCAACACAATACGCGCCCGTTCCAACGGACGCGGTGCTGGCCCTTCAAAGTTAACACCGGTTTCTCGAAAACCACTCCCGTGGCAAGGACATTTAAATTTGGCTTCAGCTGACAGATAATTCGGTGTGCAGCCCAGATGCGTGCACGTCACGAGCAGTGCGTAAAAACCAGGAGCCTCGTGGGCTACATCAAACGGGGTTCGAACAATCCAAACACCGAATCGATCTTTCCATCGCTCGTCGACACCTTCTCCATAATCAGCGGGAAACCCAATCGTGAATTGCTGAGGCGGCTCGTTGAGGACGTTGGGAAACATATAGCGTCCAGTCGCCGCCAAACACCCAGCGGTAGCCGCAGTAAACGAACCCCATGCTAAACCCAACCAGCCCCGCCGCCCCATCAGTGGAGATGTATCGTCCGGCACCTTCGCGGTCTTTCGAGCGACCGGCTTCTTTACGGCCGCCGCGCTCGTTGTCTTTCCGGCCAACGCCGGGTTCATCGGCGGAGGAGGCGCTGGTTTCGGTTTCGATTTCACCGGAGGCGTTTCTGCCTTAGCCGGCCCGCTTGCGGAATCTGATGGGGGTTTCTGATCTTCAGCCATCTCGCTCGTTCTAACTCCTACCTCTCGTATCTTACGACGTCGCTCGTCTCCGTCACGTCAGAGTCAAGCAGCTCAAGAGTCCGCATCGCCACCTCACGCACATTGAGACTTACATCATTCTCTATCAATGAAGTCACCGTGTCTCGCATTTCTGTCGATCGTAACGCTGCAACCGCCTGAAGACCACTAATCATAACTTCCGATACCGGGTCCAGTGTCGCGTCGACTCGGGCCACCCTAGTCACCGTCCGCTCCACATAATCACGATCAAGCATTCGCCGCAGCACCGTCATCCCATCACTCCCGCCTTGGCGCGCCAGCGCAACGGCTGCGTTCCATTGCACATCAGGAATCGGGTCGTCCAAGGCACCACGAAGAACGGATAGGTCCTCCGTCCCGAGTCCACCAAGAGCATACACCGCCATCTTTCGCACACCGGGATCTTCCGAGCCATACATGCTTGCGATCACATCCGTCACAGACGGATCACCCAACGATGCAAGTGCCCAAATCACACTAATCTTGGTATCCGTATCTGGATCATCTAGTCCTTCAACAAGAACGCGCGTCGCGTCCGCTGGTGGATTTGAGAGTCGACCGACTGCAAGAGCAAGGTACCTTCGCACCCGAGGATCATCGCCCTCTGAGTTTTCAAAAGCCCGCACGATTGCCGATCCGAGGTTCGGATATTGCGATTCAACATCGGGGTCCGACATCAGCCTGGACAACTCATAGGCAGCCGGCCAACGTCGTTCCCGTCCTCCAGTCTGAACGTCGCTAAGAAACTCTTCCGGCGTCCGCTCATTGGTCAACAACATCCGGAAACCGCCGTACACCAAGACGACCATTCCTACCACCGCAAGAGGAATTAAAAAAAATTGGACAGCTAAAGCCGGGGTGGCCGAAAGCGAGGTGGCACCGGGCGCGGGTTCGCGCTCGACGAGCTTTGACATGGTTACGTATTAAACCTAGCGTTCTACCGTCCTACTTAAAGAAGCGGTAAGTTAAATCGTCTAACATCAAACAAGCGGTGAATTGCACGACGGCAAAACCGACGAAGACTACTACGATCAGTCGATCTCGGTCAAGAAACTACAGCTTGCGATCATCTACTCATTGGCCTTCGTCACCTCTAA
>JAKUTI010000306.1 GCA_022448765.1 Pseudomonadales bacterium | reverse complement strand
ATTGTCAAACCCGTTTTGGTCCGGTGCGTCCGCTGGAATCAAAGTTGTTACGTCAACATTCAAGTCAAGCAGATCACGAATGACATTTCGGTACTCCGCTTGATTTAATCGATGGAATGCTTGGGTACGACCGGGGTGCGGACGTTCCGCGGCCGCACGGTCCAATTCGTCTTCAAGCCAGCGACGAAATCCGTCATAGGTCTCCTTATCCGGACGCCGTCTTGGCTGTGGTGGCATAGCCCCGACACGCAGTTTTCGAACAACGGTCTCCCATAATTCAGGATCTTCAGCAACGTTATCGATATTAGCGGTATCTAACGCCAACCCAACCAACTGCAACTGGTCAGCCATACGCCCAGAACCCTCGCCAGCAACAATGCGTTCGTTATGACAACTCACGCAATACTGGTTAAGGAGTGTCCGCTGCGGGGAAGTCGAGACCGGTTCTACTTCTTGCGCGGTCAGATCCGCACAAAACAACGCCAACAGCGCTGCGACGAAATAAGGAGCAAAGTACCTGTTTTGCAACGAGTAATCCCCTCTTATATCAGCCTCTGTAGAGGCTCGGAGTCAGTGTAGTTTGTCCACATCTATAGTTATTGTCAATCGTTAAGCAGCTAAGGTAGCATGGCCACTGGAGGCGACGTCATGACGGCGACCGGAATGGTTTTTACGACTTGGCACAGGGCCAGTATCACCCTATTTCTGACGGGTATTACCTGGACTACCGTAGTACACGCCAACACGGACATCGAATCACTTATCGCCGCCAGTCGCGCACAAGATTCTGAAGCCGTCCAAGCCTTACTCTCAGATGGCGTGAACGTGAACGGCGAGCAAGCCGACGGCGCTACTGCCTTACACTGGGCCGCCTATCGTGACGACCTCGCGCTGGCAAAGCTTTTGATCAATGCCGGAGCCGACCCAGATAAAGCAAACGAGCTCGGCGCAACCCCTCTATTCCTAGCTGCTGACAATGGCAGCGCCGACATGGTTCAACTCTTACTAAAGTCGGGCGCAAATCCAAATGCACCACTACACGTTGGAGAAACACCCCTCATGACGGCCGCGAGGACGGGAAACACAGAAGCCGTGCAGAGCCTGATTGAACACGGGGCTGATGTTGATGCCACCGAACAACGCCGCGGCCAATCTGCATTGATGTGGGCCGTGGCTCAAGGCCACAATGAAACCGTCGCCGTTCTAGTAGAAAACGACGCCGAGCTTACGGCCCGGTCTCGTGTGCGTCCACGGCTGATGCACAATGACAGTAACAATGGGTCGCAGTACGACCAAGGGTTTATTTGGAATCGAGGCGGTTATACACCACTCTTATTTGCCGCACGTCACGGTAACACCGCGGCCGGACGGCTTCTGGTTCAAGCCGGCGCGAACATCGATGACCGCGCCCCAACCGGAGCAACAGCTCTGGCCATTGCGCTCCACAGCGGGCAGTCAGAGTTTGCGGAATTCGCACTTGCACATGGGGCAGACCCCAATGATTTCGGGCCTAGTTACGCACCGCTCCACATAGCTGTTCTTCGTGGAGATCACGAGTCCGTAATAAACCTACTAGCCCGTGGGGCCGACCCAAACAAACGGTACGAGAAAGGCACGCCTCTTCGCCGTGCAAGCCGCGATTGGTACTTGATGCCACAGTTGGTCAGTGCAACACCGTTCTGGCTGGCATCGTATTACCAGGAACCAGAAATCATGCAAGCTCTTCTTGATGGAGGCGCTGACCCAACCCTAACAACGCTTGAGTTGTGGCGCCCTGTCTTTGAACGGGCTGGCGCCGTTGGCCCACCACACATCGCAGGTGGCTTCCAAACGGCCCTTCAAGCGGCTGCCCGTGGAAGGTATGACCGGGGACGAAACAGTCTCAGCGTTAATGCTAATAGCGACCCGGACGAAGATGAGCGCCTGACGCTAGAAGCGGTAAAGGTAGCCGTTGAGGCACGAGTAGACATTAATCACGCCGACCACGTTGGCGATACAGCGCTGCACACGGCCGCACAACGAAATCACGAAACGGTCGTCAAGTTTTTGGTAGAACACGGTGCGGCACTTAATGCAAAGAACCAATCCGACGAAACACCACTAGCTATTGCGAAACGGGCCGAAGCCCGCCGCCTCGCGCGACCATACGTAACACGATATCCCAGTGGAAACTCGGCACAAGCCCTTCGTGACCTTGGTGCCATCGACGAGACCGAGGAAACAACGGCCGAAAACGAGCAGTAGCCACTTTCTGCTACCAATAGTTCTTCACTTACGCACGCTGTCACCACCCAGCTCAATCTTGAGGAAAATACACCGAAAATCATTCCGAAAAAGCGAGGAAAACAGGCGTGACCGACAAGCGCGACGGTGCT
>JAKUTI010000305.1 GCA_022448765.1 Pseudomonadales bacterium | reverse complement strand
AGACGAGGTGCTTGCTGAGGATCTTGGACTTTCGGTAGAAGACATTAGTGAATTGAGATCGGAGGGTTCCATAGGTTGCGAGATGACCCAGGGTGTGGGTTCTTGAAGTTTGACACCGGGGAATGCGTTTTTGACCAGTGACTGAATCAAACGTTATAGCGGATCTGCATCACCAACTCGGCATTCCGGCTGATTACGCCGCGAGCACGGGTCTAGCCCAACAACGGACACCTGTGGATTTGGTGGATATTGGGGTTGATATCTTTAACCGGCCACAGCGGCTACGTACAGCTGCGGCCGACGCATGGACTAGGTTAGTCGAGGCGGCGACATTAGACGGGGTGACGGTGCAGCTGGTATCCGCATACCGATCATTTGAGTATCAGGTCGATTTAATTCGGGACATTGTGGATTCGGGCGAATCGATCGATGAGATCCTTACCCGTATCGCAGCTCCTGGGTACAGCGAACATCAAGGTGGATGTGCTGTTGATGTAACAAGCCCAGGTGTTGATCCGTTAACCGAGGCGTTTGAGGAAACGCAAACTTTTATCTGGCTTGCCGCATCCGCTGACGAATACCAATTTGTATTGTCCTACCCGCGCAACAATCCGTACGGGGTCGTATACGAGCCGTGGCATTGGTGTTACCGCCCGCTCAAATAGAGCTGAAGGGTTAGATTGAAAGCGCATGACGTTGAAATCGTTAACCCGTTTGAACTTTATCCAACAAGATGCCGTAAAAGTGGTCATTTCGTTCGAACAGCCATCCGATGTGTTGACCGCAGCCCGCGCACATAGCAAGACGCCAAAGATAGCCGGGAAACCAACTATCTGCGGCGACGGAGGGCCCTTCAATCGCGCAACCCAGCGCTTCCTGGTAACAGGCAAAGTGGTGCATGAAACCATGGGGATTGCTAAAGATGTGTTCGTGTGAGCCCGCGACCTTTAGCTGATCCTGGGTATGCGCTAGCACGTGGGAACAGGCTAGACAAAAGACATAGCCTTCTTTCGGAAGATTGCTTTCCTTTAGTCGTACCTCAAGTTGGGGATCAAGCTTACTGTGCTCATTCACATCTATGTTAGTCATCTGCCCGGATCAACATGTTTCGCCTTGGTGTCGCGTAAAACCAACTTCAGGGCGGTTTGGCTGGGCAGGCGGCTCAAGGGGAATTCAAAGTACAGGGCGGCCACGATGTTCGGATGATGACGGGTGATTGTGGCGCTTGGGCTATTCGACTAGCGACTTCAAATCAACTTCTGGATTTGACAACGCGTCCGGGTCGATAGTTTTTCCGATGAGTTGCTTTGCCACCAGAAATTCGCGCGGCGAATTGACGGCTTCTGCCGCTATGACTTTGCCGCTTTTATAGTGAAACATAGCAAACTCGTGGGATTCCAGGTCCCCACGCGTGATCGATTCGTCTCCGTCGGACGAGAACCCGACCATCTGCAGTTTAAGGTCGTATTGGTCAGACCAAAACCAGGGAATACTCGCGTACTTCTTATCGCCCCCAGTGAGATTACTCGCCGCGACACGCGATTGTTCCATTGCGTTGGGGACCGATTCTAAGCGCAGACGACGGTCCAACAACTTATTCGGGTGATTCGTGCAATCCCCTGCCGCGAAAATGATTGAATCGCTAGTAGCGCACCGCTCGTCCACAACGATGCCGTTGTCGCAGGTGAGGCCCGCTTCCGCAGCCAGTTCCACATTGGGCACGACGCCGACCCCAACAATGACCAAATCTGCGTCAATGCTGGTTCCGTCTGCGCAAACCACTTCCTTGACCCATCCGTCACCAACGAAAGCGGTGGCACGGGAGCTCGTCTTGATGTTGACTCCGTTGGCCCGGTGTAATTCGTGATAGAACGCGGACATCGTCGGGTGAGTGACGCGTTGAAGAATACGATCCTCCATCTCCAGGATAGTGACTTGCATTTCTTTGGATCTTGCGACGGACGCGACTTCGAGACCAATATACCCGCCGCCGATGATGACCAAGTGTGACGCGCTTTCCATATCCGTTCGGATTTTGTCGACATCAGCAATGCTGCGAAGCGTGTGAATCCCGCCGAGGCCGACTCCGGGCAAATCGGGTCGGCGGGCGCGGCTGCCAGTGGCCAGAAGTAGCTGATCGTAGGCTACCAGGGATCCGTCACTGCAGGCGACGAACTGACCATCGCGATCAATGTTTTCGACCGTGATTCCCGTTCGCAAGTCGATCGCGCGGTCGATGTAAAATTTCTCTGGCCTCAGCAAGACTTTGTCGAGTGGCTGCTCGCCTGCAAGATATTGTTTCGAAAGCGGTGGTCTTTGGTAGGGAATGTGAGGTTCCGTACCGATCAGAATTAACTCGGCGTCAAAGCCCTCTTGCCGGATACTT
>JAKUTI010000304.1 GCA_022448765.1 Pseudomonadales bacterium | reverse complement strand
GCCAATTCAGCTTCCGCGTCGTTTGTCCGGGTATTTCTAACAAGACCACTGATTCCAGCCCCTACTAACGCAGGAGTGTTAGGCATGCAGCGAACGATTGATACGGTCTCACCCAACCAATTATCGAGTGCGCGCAGTGGCACTCCGGCCGCAATAGATAACACTAGCTGGGTTTTGACTAATGGTGCGATTTCTAGCACTACCGATCGAATGATCTGCGGTTTTACGGCCAGTATGATCACATCCGCGCCGGCAACGGCCTCTCTATTGTCCGCGGTCGTACGGACGTCTGAGCCCGCAAAGCGCTCCAGTTGGGTTGAGATTGGGTCAGCAACAATGATGCTTGGGGGACTTTCCGTGCCGAGAAGGCCAGTAGCCAACGCGTACGCCATATTGCCTCCGCCTATAAAGGCAACTTCTTCCGTCATCGCACTGATCCTCTTGGTCCAAAAAGAACGGTTCCGAGTCTGATGATCGTCGCACCCTCGGCCACCGCGTTAGCGAAGTCATTGGACATGCCCATTGAGAGGGTATCCCAATAATTGCCACCAATGTCTCGATATTCCCGAAAGAGTGTTGCTGCATGGCGAAACCCTTCCCGTACCAAAAGACTGTTGGAATGAACTCTTGGGACAATCATAAAACCACGGAGCCGGAGGTGTGACAGTTGACGGGTATGTTGTAGCAAATCTTCGATTTCATTCGCCGAGATCCCAGATTTTTGCTTTTCCCCTTCCAAGTTGAGCTGCAAACATACGTTCAACGGATCGTTCGGCCGACAGTCAGCCCTTGCATCGTTAAGTCGGGACGCGATCTTAGTTCTATCGACACTGTGAACCCACTGAAAATACCTAGCCAGATCCTTCGTCTTGTTGGATTGAATTCCACCGATGTAATGCCAAGTGAGGGGTAGGTCCCTTAACTCACGTATTTTTTGAATCGCCTCTTGTACATAGTTTTCGCCAAAGTTGTCGATGCCTGAATCGTGCGCGAGGCGAATCTCAGCGGTGCTGCGTGTTTTTGAGACGGCTAATACCCTTACGGAGCTGCTATCTCGATCACTGCAAGCGCAGACATCCTCGATTGCACGGCGAACCAATTGTATTTGTTTGTGGATCACTGTCGATCCTAACGACCCGTTTCGACATAGTTTTCGGAAGTGTAAACCGCGCGTTTTGAAATAGCTTAATCAGGCTAGCTTTCTTGCTGTGTGCTTAACCACGTTTCGGCAATAATTGTTGCGGCCATCGCATGATTCGATGTTTTTTTAACACGACTACGGTTGGTGGCTTCAAAGGTCGATAACCGCTCGTCGGCAAATTGAACTTGAACTCCATACCTTTTACCGAGAGCGGTGCCAAAGTGCCTGGACTCGACGGACAACTCAGATTCCGTATCGTCCATATTGAGGGGTAAGCCAACGACCAAAGTAGCGGGATTCCACTGTGCGACGATGGGATCGATCGTCGCCCAATTTGGCTTGCCTCCTTTCGCGCGGGCTGTAGCTACGGGATTGGCAGTGCCATGGCGTGGTTCGGCGACTGCGATGCCGATCCAGGACCTGCCATAATCGAACGCAAGGATCGCCAAGGTTAGGCATGGCCCAAGTGTGGCGACATCAACTGAAAATCTATGCCGAGAGATTTCGCGGCGGAATCGATGCGCTGATCGAAGGGTGTGTCGAAGAGAATTTCGTTGCTGGCCGGGACCGTTAACCAGGCGTTATTCGCCAATTCGTGTTCGAGTTGTCCTTCGCCCCAACCAGCGTACCCGAGAGCGACCATAAAGTGTTTCGGGCCATCGCCGGTCCCGATAATTTCAAGGATTTCCCGTGACGCTGTCAATAATAGATCGTTTCCGATGGGCGTACTGCCAGTTGTTTGAACGTCTGTGCTGTGGAGCACAAATCCTCGCTCCTGCTGCACCGGACCGCCCTCTAAAACAACCAAATCGGCCGCGACGTTGGTTGCGCAGTCAAATTGGAGCAGGAATTCGGTCAGGGTGATGTCTGTAGGTCTATTGATCATCAAGCCCAGCGCTCCCTGATCGTTATGATCGCAGATATAGGTGAGGGTATTACCGAAGTAGGTGCCCGCTTGATTGGGCATGGCTAGCAATAGTTGGTGCTGTAGAGATGAAAGACCCATTACTAGGAGCCCGGCAGTTTTTCTTCGATCGTATCGAGGAGCGTTGCCGCGATGTCCGACCCAAAAGATGCATCGATCTCTCGAATACAGGTCGGACAGGTAACATTTACTTCGGTTAGATAATCGCCTATCACATCGATTCCGACGAACGTTAAACCACGGGCGCGAAGTTCAGGCCCCAATGCTTCGGCGATTTCCTTATCGCGAGAACTCAAAGGTTGCCCCACACCAGTGCCGCCGGCGGCAAGATTGCCTCGGGT
>JAKUTI010000303.1 GCA_022448765.1 Pseudomonadales bacterium | reverse complement strand
TCACGGTCTGGTCAGCTCTGGAACAACCTCAAAACAACTCGACAAGGAAACTGATGCCCGCCAGGTTGGCTACCTTGGTTCGGCCGGCGAAGGCGCACTCGCACTAGTCGCCATTATTTGTGCAACGGCAGGGTTCGCCTCTTTTGGGGAATGGGAAGCGATGTATTCCGATTATGGGAATGGTGCCATCGAAGCCTTCGTGCAGGGTGGCGCCACGATCGCGTCCAGCGGCCTTGGACTGTCTTTTACGTTTGCGGAAACACTTCTAACAGTCATGGCAATACTCTTCGCCGGTACCACCATGGATGCAGGGGTTCGATTACAGCGCTATATCATCCAAGAATGGGGCACGATTTACGACATTCCCATACTCAATAACGGTTATGTCGCTACTGGGCTGGCAGTGTCCGCCTGCCTTATCCTGGCATTTGGTGCAACGCCGCCCGGGCAACCACTAGGAACAGGCGGAATGGCCATCTGGCCACTCTTTGGAACAACGAACCAGCTCTTAGCCGGTCTGACATTGCTGGTTATTAGCACGATCCTCGTAAAGCTTGGACGTCCCTCGCGCTACACATTAACCCCCATGGTCTTCGTCACGACAATGGCACTTGCCAGCGCGTTGATACAAGTGCAGAACTTATTAGCTGCTGGACAATACGTTCTCTTGGCCATTGACATCGCCATCATCATCTGTGCAATTTTCGTCATGCTCGAAGCTTCATCTGCACTAATGCGCGAGCGGCGTGCGGCCCAAACTGCCGCAATAGGTAAGTAACACACATTAACGCATTTCGAAAGAACGATGACCGGCCCTCGCTCGAACACGTTTCGTGAACTACTTAAGGAGTTCTACGAGGCCCCATATCGGGGCGCAGTAGCCAGAGCAAAGCGCGACGAAGACGATCTCTTTATGTTGTTTGTGTACGCAGAACTCTTGGGAATACCAAATCCTGCGACCTACTACACGCTCGAACTACAACCAATCCTGCTCGAACGATTCCATGAGTGGCACACTCGTATGGGACTGGAGCACTCACCCCTTGACCACTTCCGGTGTTGTTAACAGCCTGATTGAGCGCCGCATACTTTTTGTTGGCGGCAAAGGTGGGGTCGGCAAAACAACGACGGCCGCCGCGCTTGCAACAGTCGCTGCGGAACGTGGTCGGTCGTGCCTTCTCGTATCAACAGACCCTGCCCATTCGCTCGGCGATATCTTCGGACAGGAGATTGGCGACCACGAAACACAACTAGCGCCCGACCTCACGGCTCTGGAAATCGACCCGGATCACGAAGCGACCTCGCATATAGAAACCGTCAAACAACAGATGAAAAGTTTTGTACATCCACGGTTATATACCGAGATTGACCGCCAGCTTAATCTCGCAACCCATGCACCTGGCGCCACCGAGGCAGCACTATTGGAGCGCGTCGCAGAATTGATGGCAACTGCCGGCGTTCGATATGACCTAGTCATTTTTGACACGGCACCGAGTGGGCATACCGTGCGACTACTCTCGCTTCCAGAGGTCATGAGTGCCTGGACCGACGGCCTCTTAAAACGCCGCCGGCAATCCGATCGATTTTCAGCCATGCTCGGACACCTTGGTGGCGCACGACGCAGCGGTGACGACCTCTCCCAGCTCGATACCGCCGAAGACTACAAAACCGGTAGCGTCGAGGAACGCGTCAACGCTTTACTGACCGCTAGACGACGGAAATTCACGGCGGCACGAGAGTACTTGCTTGATAATTCGGTGAGCGCATTCCTTTTAGTTTTAAACGCAGATCGATTGTCCATACTTGAGAGCCAGAAAGTGGCGACGACCCTAAGCCGATTCGATATCTCAGTGTCTGCGCTGGTCATCAATCGAGTTCTTACGAGCACAATCTCTGCGTCCGGTGAATTTATTGACGCAAGACGATCGCAAGAAAACCAATATCTCAAACAAATCGATGATATTTTTTGTGGACTGCCACGCACTATCGTGCCGTTACAACCTCATGATGTCCATGGTCTGGAAGCACTGCGAAGCATCGGTGCCCAATTACTGAAAACATGACCGTCAGTCCCCTCGTCGCAGCCGGCGTCTGCCTGATCTGCTACCTCGTAGCCTACCGTTATTACAGTCGCTTTTTAGCCACACGCGTTTTTGCGGTCGATTCATCCAGACTAACACCGGCAAATAGATTACGTGACGGACTCGACTATCTTCCGGCGAACCGTTATGTCTTATTCGGACATCAGTACGCGTCAATCACAGGACTATCACCGATGCTCGGACCGGCAATCGCCGTTATTTGGGGTTGGGTGCCAGCAATGATGTGGGTAGTGATCGGCGCCGTGTTCATCGGCGCCGTTCACGATTTCGGGGCCCTGGTTGTGTCCATTCGAGGACAAGGAATGTCTCTC
>JAKUTI010000302.1 GCA_022448765.1 Pseudomonadales bacterium | reverse complement strand
CTGAAAACGTTGTGTTCATTGGGTCAGGCAAACTCGGGTTTCCTCAAGATGCCCTTCTCGCGTTTGGACTTGGTTGTGACATGATCAACGTTGGCCGGGAGGCAATGATCGCAATTGGCTGTATTCAGGCGCAACAATGTCATACCAATCGTTGTCCTACGGGTGTGGCGACGCAGAATAAATGGCTGTCTGGCGGTTTGGACCCAAGTCTGAAATCGGTTCGTGTTGCCAATTACATAGTCGCGTTACGTAAGGATTTACTCTCGCTTACGCGCGCGTGTGGTGTAGCCCATCCTGGTCAGGTCAAGGCTGATCAACTTGAATTTCTTGACGACCGATTCGGTGCGAAGACGGTCGCTGAAATTTTTGACCGGCGTATAACATGACGGGAACCAGCCGCCGTTTCGTTTTTGCCGTGTCTAGACAACAGAAATTCAAACGTCGTCAACCACGTGTGCGGCCTCGGTCACGAAGTAACCGATGGATGGCGGCGCTGGTCGCGGTTGGCGCGGTAGTTTTGGTCCTGTGGGCTGTTTTTTCAGGCGGGAACATGGGCGCAAGCATGGTCCAACCCAGGGCATTGTCGGTTGATTTGCTCCGAGTCGAGATTCTCCGTGAAATTGTTCATGATACGACGGCGTATACCCAGGGTCTCCTCTGGCGAGATGGCTGGCTATACGAAAGTACGGGCCAATACGGTCAATCGCGCCTCCGGCGTATCGATCCCAAGAACGGCACAGTAGTACAGGAAATCTATACTCCGCCGGCTTTCTTCGGCGAAGGGTTGGCGACGGTTGGGAGCCATCTGATCATGTTGACGTGGAAGGCTGAGCGTGCTTTCTCGTACGACGTTACGAGTTTTGAACCGGTTCAGACGTTTCGATATCGTGGCGAAGGTTGGGGGTTGTGTCACGATGGCGACCAAGATCGTCTGATTATGAGTAACGGATCTGACAGCCTGAGTTTTCGGGACCCAAGAACGTTTGAGCAACGGGGTGCGATACGTGTGAAATTACGTGACCGGCCGTTATTTCAGTTGAACGAACTCGCATGCGTGGGAGGGTTGGTTTACGCAAACGTTTATCAAGAGCAGTACTTGGTTGCGATTGATCCCGAGACCGGCCAGGTTACGCGTCAAATTGATGCATCTGGATTGTTGACTACCGCTGAAGCGAGAAATGCAGACGTATTGAACGGTATCGCGTTCGATCCGGGTTCTGAGACCTTCTACATTACCGGAAAGCTTTGGCCTAAGATGTTCGAGGTTCGTTTTGTCTCACGATGAGTAAGGCGGAACAGGGCGCTGGCAGAAATAACAATAACGTCTTAGCGTCTTGGAACGGCCCTGCGAGTTCCCGATTGACCACCCGAAAAGCCACTAGGTGAAGCTGTGGCCCCATCTGATGACCCGGTTCGGGTCGAACCACCGCCTCCCGAGGTTGCCGTTGTCGTAGCTGGACGACCGACAGGGCGCTGGGTGTCGACCGTCCGAGGACGTACTCGGGTGTAGCCGCTGCCGTTCACCGCTCGCGCGGACCCCTGTAAGTTGGGAATGATGACGAAAGGGCTCATTACCGTGCTGCCGTAAAAATAGGGATTGTAACGCCCACCCCAATAACGTGAGCCCAGAGGTGTTATGTAGTACGGGTAAAGATCTGAATACCAGATCGGATCGTAGAATCCACCAAACCCACCAAATCCCCGAAAGTTCCCAGCCTGTCTTGATGACCATGTTCCCCGTCGGCCTCGTCTCTCGATAACAAACCGGTCCGGGAATGACTGAGCGACCAACAGGTCGATAATGTCGTGGTTGAGCCCGGCGTCATCTAAGCCGACCAAGGCATTACTATTTAAGGACAGCTGCGGTTCGGTCTCCACGAGTAGCGCCTCCACCGCTCTTACTGCCGTGCTTCGACTAGCTTCCATGACGTCAGCCATGTCAGGGGGCTCGGCGCTTTCTCTCCGAGCTTGACTGATAGCGGATGACTGAATTGCAGCAGCAGTTCCTAGCGCCCCGCCGATGTTGCCCCCGGTGTTTGATTTGGATGGATTGTAGCGTCGTACTTCTAGCTGTTGGTGGTCGCCCATTTCGACGAATTGGACGTCTACCCAATTTGATGTGGATGTTAAGAAACTGATGCCACTGAGAATCCGTGTCGGCATGTCATCACAACGGATCTCTGATTTGGTGAATAGTCGATGTCCGTCTCGCGACCATCGATTTTCTTCCCAGCCACGACATTCGTTATCGACGATGTCACGTCGAGTTCCATTCGCGTTGATCGCGCGTTCGACCAAGAGCTGGTCGCCTTCAGATACTGTCATCTTGACTTCCGGGCCATTCATCGCGAGACAGACCGACGTGCGTTCTCTAACTTCTTGAGATTCCAATTCAAGTGGAGCAGTACCGTCAGG
>JAKUTI010000301.1 GCA_022448765.1 Pseudomonadales bacterium | reverse complement strand
CAAATCCGGCCAATAATTTGAAGGTGTCCGGATCGCTGCAATCGTCCGCCAATTCACGCGGGAAATAGTTAGGTATGTCGTCCTGTGGCGATATCGATGTGTGACGAAAATAGTTGGCAATGGTTACGCGCAGACCAGGCGTGGATTTGGGGTAAGCCCCGTGCCAAAGCGCTCCGTGAAAAGCGATCAGGGATCCCCGGGGACATTCGACAGGAATCGCTTCATCGGCTGCGTCTGGGCTCGGATGGCTTTTACGGAGGTGAGAGCCGGGCACACAAGCAAAGGCGCCACCTTCGTGCGTGTAGTCCGTGAGACACCATGTGCAATTGGCGTTGAGAGCTTTTTCGCCCCAGGGCAGCGGCACGCCCCCCTGATCGCAGTGCAGCCCTAAAGACTTGCCGTATCCCTCGCCCTCCCATTTGATGAACGAGTTGAATGAACTGAACCGTGCGGCCCAACTTTCGCCGCCGGCGAAGAGTGATGAACCCATGGCACCGATTAGGTGGTGAAGAATTGTCGTGCTCACCTGGTTGACCGCCAGATCGCGGAAAGCCCGATCGATATTGCACAGTTGCACGAGCTGAAACTGACTTGGTTTAACACCTGACCGACGTTCGAGCGCGCCAGGATAGTCGCCATAGTCGAGTTTGCTCTCGGGCCCATTTTCGACGGTGAACTTGCAGCCGACCCGCTTCTCCGATTCATCGAGTAGAAGTTGGGTGAGCTCCTCGATTTGCGCTTCGGATACGCCGGTAACGCTCGGCGGGACCACCGTATAGCCTTGCTCATCAAGTTCATTGAGATAGGGTTTAAGGCCTAGCGTCTCAATGGCTTCGTCGAGTTCCTCGGCTTTCGTTTTCACTGCACTCATGTGACTCAACCTAGTACGTCTTCAATGGTTCGAAATAGTAACCAGAACGAACCCGGATACCAATGAAGGCCGTGTCCCGATCCATGGTGGTAGCTCTGTCCTAGTCGCAACGGACGGTATTCCGTAAGGAGCGTGCTCAAGGCCTCGCGGCGAAAAACGACGGTACTCGAAGGCGTTTATCGATCAACGCGCACCAAAGATACCGAATAAACACAGACGCAAGGGCTGAAACGCCTGGTAGTGCTATCTTGTTGATAACTGCACACGTAAAGCCAATGCTATTGGAGTAGAGAATGACTGATTCGACACCGTACACGCCCCCAACCGTATGGGAATGGGAGCAGGAAACTGAGAGCCGATTTGCCAACATCAACCGACCTATCGCTGGACCTACTCATGACAAGGAATTGCCGGTCGGCAAACATCCGTTACAGCTTTATTCCCTTGCGACGCCCAATGGTGTCAAAGTCACGATGCTGCTTGAGGAGCTGTTGGCCCTCGGGAAGACGGGCGCGGAGTACGATGCGTGGCTAATCAATATTGGCCAAGGAGACCAATTCGGCAGCGGCTTTGTGGATATCAATCCGAATTCGAAAATACCGGCAATGGTCGATCACACGACGACGCCGCCGACCCGGGTGTTCGAATCAGGCGCGATTATGTTGTACCTGGCGGAGAAATTTGAAGCCTTTGTGCCAGTGCAGGGATCGGCGCGTGCCGAATGCCTTTCGTGGCTGTTCTGGCAGATGGGCAGTGCTCCCTACCTGGGTGGTGGTTTTGGTCACTTTTATGCCTATGCGCCTGAAAAATGGGAATACCCGATCAATCGTTATGCCATGGAGGTCAAACGGCAGTTGGATGTACTTGATCGCGATTTGGCATCGCGACGTTTCCTTTGCGGTGACGAGTACAACATTGCCGATATGGCAATCTACAGTTGGTACGGTCAGCTGGTGCTGACCGGTCTGTATGAGTCCAAAGAATTTCTCAATGTGGCGTCTTATAGCAACGTGGTTCGATGGGCGA
This sequence comes from Pseudomonadales bacterium, assembly GCA_022448765.1. Taxonomy (GTDB): domain Bacteria; phylum Pseudomonadota; class Gammaproteobacteria; order Pseudomonadales; family Azotimanducaceae; genus UBA11889. Next base: position 542 of record JAKUTI010000301.1, on the reverse strand, counting down.
CTGAAATCCATGAGCGGCCGGCGGTACGACGCGGCAGAAAGGTGAATCGAGCCAGCAAGAATGGGTTGAAAGAACGGCACGATGCCAGCGATTTGGAAGCCTTCGAGAAATAGTGAGCTCGAGATGTGGGGATTCTTCGTAGGAGTTGCTATCTGTCTAACGGTCTTGGTCGGTGCAGAACAGCGATCCATCGGCGCATTCCTTGATGGTAGGAAGCTCGTGGAGTTTTGTGAGGAACGGGACAACAAATGCACCGGTTATCTGATGGGCTTTGCGGACACCATGGCCCTGACGGAGAACATGTTGAATGCGTTTGGAAACATCCTCGGACCCGATGCAAAACGTCCGCTGATGCTGGTGTGTTTTCCTGCCGGTTCGTCGTTTGAACCCACTCAACTCCGGCGAGTCTGGATGAAATGGGCCAAGGGCCACCCGGAGCTCCTCCACAAACCGGCTTCGGGTTTAGTCCTAGTTGCTTTCGAAGACGAGTGGCCCTGCCAATGATGGACTCCGCCGAAGGTTCCATCGAACTGACGTGGACG
>JAKUTI010000300.1 GCA_022448765.1 Pseudomonadales bacterium | reverse complement strand
CAAAACGAATTTTTTGAGAACTATTTGTTGTTGCTGCGAGCGGCAAATGGTGTGTCGATAGGAGACGAAGCGTTCAATAGGGCGCTACCGGGTCACGAAGGCTGGGAACGGGGAGAACGTAGCTACCGGAATCTGGTTGATCATGCGGCGCATATGACCCACCGGGAATGGTATGCGCTCCATCAGCAGCGAGAGTTGTATCGAAGAGATTGGTCGGCCTTCTTCGAAGACTTTGATTTGCTCTTATGTCCGGCAGCTGCGTCGACGGCTTTTGTGCATGATCATGAAGGAGAACGCCCAGATCGCACCATCGAAGTTAACGGTCGCCAAGAACCCGTTGTTGACCAATTATTTTGGGCTGGTTGGAGTTGCAGCGTGTACTTACCGAGCACGGTGGCACCAGTAGGTCTCATCGATGGTTTGCCTGTTGGGTTACAGATCGTTGCGCCCCACCTCCACGACAGAAGATCAATTCATTTCGCGTCGCTACTTGAAGCCGAAATAGGCGGATTTGTAGCCCCACCCGGTTACGAGAGAATTGGAAGTTAGGCGGCAAAGGAACGCCGCTTCTGGCAGCCTGTTGGTTAGTGGATGACTCAATCGATGACTTACTGGACCTTCTGTCTCTTTCCGAACAAGGAGAGGCAAGATTTGTGGGGCGTGGCTCCGGGCACGCCGGCTTCGGCTTGTTCGGTGGACATCAATTAGCGCAAGCGATTGTGAGCGCCTACCGGTCGGTGGATGCCCAGCGTCGACTGCATTCCGTCCACGGCTTTTTTCTACGCGGTGGCGATGGAAACCAAAGCATCAGTTATGACGTTGAAAGCGTTCGGGACGGACGAGCGTTTTGTCAGCGACGAGTGACCGGCGTCCAAAACGACAAACAAATATTCGATTTAACAGCTTCATTTCAAACTCCTGAAACTGGCCCGGGTGTGATCGCTCCGACACCACCTCGCGGTGCCGAACCTCCTGACGGGCTCCCGACCTTTGAGGAGTGCATGCAAGAAGTCGGCCCCATCTTTGGGGAGGAATGGTCGGACGGTCCTCGACCAGTCGAATACCGAATCGAGAATGCTCCCTGGGCTCCGGCCGGACCCTCTGAGCAAGGCGGTATCAATTTTTGGTTCCGGGCGCGGCGGTCCTTAACAGACGAACCGGAAATTCATGCAGCGATCCTTGCGTACATGAGCGACGACTGTGTCGCAGATACCCTCCTGGTCCCGTATGGACGCACTTGGGGTACTGAAGGAACCATGCTGGTTAGCTTGGACCATTCGATGTGGTTTCATTCAGAAGCACGAGCTGATGAATGGATATACGTTGAACAATGGCCAGTCGCAGCTTCAGGAGCCCGTGGTTTGGCCCAAGCCCGAATGTGGCAAAATGGTGAGCTCGTCGCCTCGGTAGCCCAGGAAGCCTTAACGCGTTTCTAATCTTTGTCCGGCCTGCCTGTGAACCACGTGCGCAGCGAGTCAGCCACCCGTTCCAAAGAAGCAAAACATCCGAAGTGACCAGAGTCGGCGAATACCTCCAGAGAACCGGAGGGGAGCCGTTCAGCTATTGATGCAGCCGCAGTCGATGGACGATCTAGGCCAGCGCCTCCGTACGCAACTCGCACGTCTATTTCCACTTGAGGCAAACGATCCCAGCCCAATTGTAGAAATTGTTCAAATGCTTTTGATTCAAGCAACGGGTTACATGCCAATTCGATCGAACCGTCGGAGCGATCAAAGAAACCGTGACGGACGTACGCCTCCAAACAATCAGGGTGCACCTCGTTTAACGGAGGGCGAGTGCTGTACCGATCGATTACTTCTTCGCGAGAAGGAAAAATGGAGCGGCGACGTTTCGTCGCCTCAACGAAATCAATTGATCCTTCGGGCCGATCTTCCGTGCGTTCGAAAAGAATCGGTTCGTAAACCCATGCTCGCTCGAATGCATCGGGACGCATGAGGCTCGTGAGAATGCTCGTGGCGCCACCCATTGAATGGCCGACCACCCACGCGTCTCGAAGATTGAAAGCGTCCACCACCGATGCAAGGTCCGCGACCATGCGATGATCGAAAAAATCGATGTCCGAAGGATTCGTCGTTGCCCCGTGAGCGCGTAAATCGACACAAATCGCTCGAAATTCACCGCCGATCCGATCGATTATTGGCTCCCACATTCTAGAAACAAGACCTGTCCCGTGAACGAATAGTGTCGGATGTCCCGGGCCGCCGTAATCGTGAACGGCGACTTGGACCTGGTCTTCAGAAGAGACGAAATGGCTGTGGGGTTCATGCATAGACAGGAGCCGTTCAGGCAACGATATTTTGGGTGCGTAAATCGTCGATTTCGCTTTGGTTGAGCCCCAATTGGGTAAGTATCTCGTCAGTGTGTTCGCCTTTGCTTGGCGAATGGCGAGTTAAAGCTGTTGGAGTTCCACTGAACTTTGCGGGCGGTTTCAC
>JAKUTI010000030.1 GCA_022448765.1 Pseudomonadales bacterium | reverse complement strand
CTCAACAACAAAAACTTTGTTGATACTCGCACAAAAAAAGGCCGGTGCCTCGACAACACATTCACCTGCAAAAAGTCTTGCATTTCATTCGGCCTTCATTAAAATCCGCGCCCCTATGAGACAGATGCGACGACATACGAGCCAATTTCGACAGGTGATCCATCCTCGGATAACCGCCTGTCGCGATTATTTGCTTTAGTTGTTGCGCCGTTGTCTCTCGGTGCAACGCCGGCGAGATAACGACCTCCCCCTCTCCCCCCAATCGTTACTCGTCGGCGTTCACCGCCTTCCGGGTCCCTCCAACATGACGCTCGGGTATCTATCGCCGAATCCGTCGACAAATCAAAACTGGTCTGGAGCACCACAATTTGCCATTAACCAGAACCAGGTCAATCGTTTTCCCACGATTCAATCCGAATTAGGCTTTCCAGTTCGTCGAGTCGATACGCACCTACCTCCAATCTGTCGCGGGCCATGCGATTGCCGATCTGTTGAACAACGGCATTTGCCGGTGTTTCGACCCCATGCAGACGACCCAGCTGGACAATTTCGCCGTTTAGGTAGTCGGCCTCAATGTCGCCCGTGCCGCGCATGACACTCTGCATTGAGGAACCGCCGTTTCGCTGGAATCCGGGGACTGCCGTACCCTGAATTCCATGGCGGCGATCCCGGGTTTCTTCCCGCGAAGCACAGTCGATCCCAGCCGCCGCATAACAAGCCAGCGCTTCAGTACGCAACTGCCTTGCGATGTCCGCCGATCCCTCGCCACACGCTGCTTGGACCGCATTATTAAGATTGTTTAGGAGTTTCGCGTATTTCTGTCGCATGACGTTAGGGTCGGGTATCGAGCTAAAACCCGAAGTATTCAACGCATCGGTAACCTCGTGAATCGTTGCATCAACGTTATTTGGGTAACGGCCTGCGTCCAACACGCCCGCACTGTCTTCCGCAAAATTAACAACTTCCCCAGGTTCCAAATGTTCTGCCGGCAGGAGCACTACCATCCCGTATACGTTCGCGAACCGACGTAGTGCCATGCGCTCGTTTGCCACGCCGTTTTGGCAACAAACAACCGGCGTTTTCGACGAAGCCGACTCGATCAGATCCGTGAGTGCCGATTCAGTATGTTGACTTTTCATACAAAGAATCACGACATCGGCTGCATCTAGATTAGCCTCTCGCGGATGTCCAACGGCTGGTATCGAGAAGCGTTCATCGATTGTCGCCGAGACGAACCTCAGCCCATGTTCTCTAATGGCCTCAAGGTGCGGTCCACGGGCGATCAACATAACGTCGTGACCGTGCTGAAAGAGCCGAGCGCCTATCGTGCCACCAATCCCGCCGGCCCCATAAATTACAAAACGCATTCGATTCCCTGATACCCCCCAATCATCAACAGTCTTTGTCGTGCCGAGCATCGTGATCACCGAAAAGCTCTCCGTCAGTCACGCTTCGGAGTTACCTCGATGGTTGTATCAACACCGCTTTTATTCGGTTGACTCTACCTATTTGTCCGTTGCCTTACATCGGCCTTTTTCACTTATCCCGAAGCTTCCACTCGAAAGGCGTCAACGTAATGCCCAGCATCGCGCTGGCGCAGGTAGTCCCACTCCCATGGAGATTCACGCAAGCGAATAGGGCCGTTGCGAACGTCAACGCCCATATCGGCCGCAGCCGGATAGTGGCTGTATATCATCATCCGCCTCGAACGGTTTGTGGTGTTGGGCGTTGAGGTATGAATCAACCGACTGTGAAAAAACATCACCGAGCCTGCCGGAGCAAGTATGGGCACCGCATCGTCCATGCGTACCGTACCTACAGGGACTCCTAACCCCATGCCAACCCCCACATGTTCGACATGTTTAAGATGCGAGCCCGGGAAAACCTGTATGGGTCCGTTGTCACGAAGCGAATCATCAATCGACAATGCGGACGAAATGACGGCGGGTGGATAGCCGTTCACTCTGTAATATGCCCAATCGTTGTGGATCGGGAATCCATCATCTTCTCGCGGCACACGAAAGTCATACTCAACGGAAACGGGTTGTTTGTAGTTAAGTTTCTCTTCCATGAGGACGGGCGTATCACCCATAAATTGCTCTATGGGTTCGATGAGACGTGGGTCATCGGAAAACTTAGCCAGCACCAGAGAGAGATCGATAATGGGCTGGATCTTTCTCACGATCATGCGGTTTGACGCGCTCCGCCTTATATCGAGCCGGCCGCTTTGACGGTCATTGCACAAAGTAGAATTGATTACGAGCTCCAATATAAAGTCCGCCTCTACCGCCATACTCCGCACTTCATCTGAGTCAAAAACCGATGGCATGACCAGGTAGCCATCACGTTGAAACGACTCTCGCATTGCTTCGGTAATAATCACCCTGTCAAACCTACCTATCGTCGTGTGAGTCAGTTGCCAGCGTCCCCTTGCGTGCACCAGCCTCTCGGGGTTGCACCATCTTAGGAGCTCTTCGACTTGCAGGCAAAAGTCCCCAAAGCCCGATCTACTATTGTTGACCGGCTAAGCACACTCACCACCCCTAGACTAAAAGGCAGAGTTTCCCCTCGACCTTCAGTCTCTTCTCCCATGCGTGTATCTTGCAGCGCTGGTCTTAAGAGCTGGGGTCTGGGGGGAGGTTCTACGTGACGATCAGTAATCTACTTATCGCGAACCGCGGTGAAATCGCTGTCCGCATTCAGCGAACGGCTCACGAGATGGGCATTACCACCGTGAGCGTTTTTCCAGACGACGATCAAAACGCCTTGCACGCACTGTCGTCCGATACGCCGGTTAGGTTAGAGGGCACGGGCGCCGCTGCCTACCTCGACATTGAACAAATTATTGACGTCGCCAAACAATATAATTGTGACGCCGTTCATCCTGGCTACGGCTTCCTTGCAGAAAACCATCACTTTGCCCGCGCTTGCCAAGACGCGAACATCATTTTCGTGGGGCCCAATCCCAACACCTTGGAGCTTTTTGGAGACAAATTACGAGCAAGGGAACTGGCTCTAGCAAACGACATCCCCGTACTGCCTGCCTCCCTCGTCATTACGGACGTCCAGACCGCTACCGATTTTTTTGACTCGATTCAGCCCGACCACAGCATGATGCTAAAAGCCGTCTCGGGCGGCGGCGGAAGGGGTATGCGGATCATCAGGAATCGAACCGAAATAGAAGATGCGCTGCACCGCGGGTCGCTAGAAGCAAACGCCGCTTTCGGCTCAGGGGACATGTACGGCGAACTCATGGTCGAACATGCACTGCACATCGAAGTCCAAATCGTCGGTGATCGGGCAGGAAATATCCGTCATCTGGGCGAGCGTGATTGCAGTATCCAACGCCTACATCAAAAAATCGTCGAGGTGGCCCCTTCACCACAACTTCCCGAAGCTTTACGGAGATCGATTCATGAAGCGGCCGTCCACCTGGCTGAATCGGCAGCATACGACAACGTCGGAACCTTCGAGTTTTTAGTTGACGGGTCAAACCTTAATGAAGACGCCGCCTATTATTTTATAGAGGCAAACCCACGGCTACAGGTAGAACACACGGTCACCGAGGAAGTGACCGGGCTAGATCTGGTTCGCACTCAGCTCGGTTTAGCGTCTGGGCAAACGCTTGAATCATTGGGGCTGACTGCAACCCCTTCCCCAAGGGGGTTTGCTATTCAACTCCGGATAAACATGGAGACCTTGAAAAAGGACGGTCTTACGTTACCTCAAACCGGGACATTGTCATCATTTCGACCGCCGCAAGGACCCGGCATTCGGGTCGACACGTTCGGTTACGAAGGTTACGAAACGAGCAGCCTCTATGATTCGTTGCTAGCGAAGCTGGTTGTACACAGCGGGCAAGGAGGCTTCATCGACGCGGTTCACCGCGCGCGTCGATCACTCGGAGAATTCGTTATCCACGGCATCGATACCAACCTCGGGGTGCTCATGAACATCGTCGACGATCCAAACGTCCAAGGCGGCGGGCTTTACACGGGCTACATAGAGGCCAACCTTGATCGGATACTCGCCAAGCGTGAACTCGCTGACAATCCCGGGAGGAAAAACTCTAAAGTTGCCCTGGCGGGAGCTCAGGTTGACGCCAACGACCCGTTAGCAGTGTTAAGCCAAGGTCGCGAAAAACGTGAACAAGAACGCGCTCGAGGGATTGACGAAATCGAATACGCTGACGGAATCGTGCCCATTCGCGCAACGATGCAGTCAACGATCCTTTCGCTAATGGCAGCTCCCGGGGACGATGTCCTGATCGGTCAAGAGGTGGTCGTCGTTAACGCCATGAAAATGGAGCACGTGTTTAAGGCCCCCGTGAGCGGAACGGTGCGCGAGGTAATGGTCTCGGAAGGCGACACGGTCCCAGAAGAATCAGTGTTCCTAATCATCGAGGAAGGGACGATCACTGGCGAGGCGGTACAAGACGAGGTTGAGTTAGATCTCGATACCCCACGACCTGACCTCGCTGAAGTGATCCGTCGAAGGGCTCTGACCACCGACGAGTCGCGCAAAAAACAAGTGGAGAAGCGTCATCGACAAGAGGGTCGTACGGCGCGAGAGAATATCTACGATTTGGCCGACGAGGGATCTTTCATCCAATACGGCTCCTTGGCAGTGGGACAAGCCCTTCACGGGAGCGTCGACGAGCTGCTCGACTACGCGCCATCCGACGGACTCGTGATGGGGCTGGGCCATGTCAATGGTGATCGTTTCGAGGAATCCAAGTCACGTTGTGTCTTGATGTCCTACGACTACTCAGTGCTCGCCGGATCTCAAGGCGGCATGAACCACAAAATGATGGATCGTATGTTCCAAACGGCTGAAAAACTCCAGTCGCCTTTGGTCCTATTTACTGAGGGAGGGGGTGGTCGCGCCGGCGGGGGCAGTCGGAACGCGGTACCAGGCAAAGGGGGGTCGCCACAAATTTCAGGTGGGGGTGGGCTGAATACACCGTCTTGGACACTACTGAGCAAGCTCAGCGGGAGGGTGCCCGTTGTTGGTGTAAATGCCGGCTTCTGCTTTGCTGGCAATGCGGTCCTGCTCGGGTGTTGCGACGTCATCATAGCTACCCAAAACTCAAGCATTGGAATTGGGGGCCCCGCCATGATTGAAGGTGGTGGCTTAGGCGTGTACAGCCCCGAGGAAGTCGGCCCGATGTCTGTACAAGTTCCGAGTGGAGTCGTGGACATAGCAGTCAAGGACGAAGCAGAGGCCGTTCACGTGGCGAAAAAATATTTATCTTACTTTCAAGGACCGGTTGATAACTGGGAAGCCAACGACCAAAGGCTCCTCCGTCATGTTATCCCCGAAAATCGTCTGCGCGTTTACGACATTCGACAACTTATCGACACGCTCGCTGATAAGGATTCCGTGCTCGAATTGCGCCCTAATTTTGGAACCGCAATGGTCACCTCGTTTATCCGTATCGAAGGCCGCCCAATCGGCGTCATCGCCAATAACCCTGCCGTTATCTCTGGAGCAATCGATAGCGAAGCCGCCGACAAAGCTGCTCGGTTTATGAAGATGTGCGACGCATTCCAAATCCCCCTGCTCTTGCTTTGCGATTGTCCCGGAATCATGGTCGGACCGGAGGTGGAGAAAACGGGATTGGTACGTCACGCAGCGCGTATGTTCGTTATCGGTGCAAATATTAAGGTCCCGTCGTACATGGTGATCCTACGTAAAGCCTACGGGTTAGGAGCTCAGGCCATGGGTGGGGGAAACCACCGTCTGCCTGCTTTCGTTGTCGCATGGCCAACCAGCGAGTTTGGAGGTATGGGTTTAGAAGGCCAAGTGAAGCTTGGGCAGCGCGCGCGCCTCGAAGCCATCGACGATCTGAGCGAACGGCAAGCGGCTTACGAACGCATGGTCGAGGCTGCGTACAACAGGGGCAAGGGGCTAAACGCCGGCCATGTATTCGAAGTAGACGACGTTATCGATCCAGCAGACACCCGCATGTGGCTCATCGCCGGGATGAAGGCCGGGGCTCCCTTGGTCCAAGAACCCCAATTACGGACCCCCATTATCGATGCGTGGTGAGGATCGAAATTCTGCGGAATGTGATCGCTAACCATCGGTATCACATCCCATTCCCGAGTCACGAGTTGCGGGAGTTGTGTCAGAACGAAAAAGTATAGAAACACAAATGAAATACAAAATAGGCTCTAATTACCGCTAGAAAATGAAAGAAATATGGAATCGAATTCGGTAAGCGCTTGATGTAATTCGATAATTTTATTTCAGTCTTCAAAACCTACCAAAACGTTCTTTTTTTCAAAATTTGTTGTGTGTATATTTGCTGGTCTCACTAGCCGGTCTGTATATATATACAGTGTACTTCTCCTCGGCAGGGCGAACACACTTGCAGGCCCGGTTAGTGAGACCACACCCTCTTTCTTTTCGAGAACCGACGTTGCGTTAGCGAGTCTGGCTACCCATAACGATGCAACCGCTGGCAGCGAACATTCCCCCTACTCCCAGACACACAGAAACTTCGGCATCCGCAACCTGAGCCGCGGCGGTCCCTCGAATTTGCCGGACACTCTCTTGTAATGCGTACATCCCGTACATTCCTGAATGCATATACGAGAGGCCACCGCCGTTCGTATTCAGAGGAAGTGTGCCACCTGGGCGAGTATGACCTTCCTCAATGAACGCTCCTGCTTCGCCTCGCTCAACAAAACCCAGGTCTTCCAATCCATAAACGGGCAAGTGGGCAAACGCGTCGTAAACCATCAAATGGTCGACGTCGTCATGATTTATTCCAGCTGATTGCATCGCGTCCCTGCCCGCAATTCTGAACGAACGAGAGGTCGTTAAGTCTTGCATCTGACTGATCATGGGCGTTTCCACGCTTTCGCCGGTACCTAAGATGTAAACAGGGTTGGTGGGAAAATCGGTCGCCCGTTCTGCCGTTGTCAGTATCAAGGCGCCGCCCCCATCCGTCACCAAACAACATTCGAGTTTGTGAAAGGGGTAGGCGATCATTCTCGATTCCAACACGTCCGCTACCGTGATCGGGTCCCGAAACATCGCTCGTGGATTGAGTCCCGCCCATTCCCGTTGAACGACGGCGACAGACGCAAGCTGCTCGTGAGTGAGGCCGTATTCTTTCATGTACCTAAGAACGCCTATGGTGAACATGGTTGTCGGGCCATTGGGTCCGTACGGCATTTCAAATTGCCCCGCGAGACTCGCGCCGCCACCACCGCCAAAAAAACCCCCGCGACCAACGCCAGAACGTCCACTTTCTCCGTGAGTGATCAACACCGTATTGCAATGTCCCGCCTCGATGGCCGCCACCGCGTGTCGAACATGTAGCATAAATGAGCAGCCGCCAACGGAGGTGCCGTCAGCCCAACGAGGCTCGATTCCAAGATAATGGACTATCTCTGTGGGAGACGCCCCCGCCGTTGCTACACCGTCAATATCGCTCGGCTTGATTTTTGCATCGGCCATGGCATTCAAGGCCGCGTCCGCGTGCAGTTGCAGTTGACTCAAATTAGGGATCCGTCCGAGTTCGGTCGTCTCAGAAGCCCCTACAATTGCTACCGTCATGTCACTACCCCCTCAAACGCGTACTCGATTATACAAGTCCTAGTTAACCGATTTGGGTTTCAGGAGCTTAGGCCAGTTTAAAGACGAATCGCCTACGGCCATAAAATCTGGATTGAGCAAGGACGCTTTGGAGTTGTAAATAAGCGGGGAGCCATCCCATTGAAGCACCGAGCCTCCTGCCGCCTGCAACACCGCTTGCGCAGCAGCAATATCCCATTCAGATGTTGGCCCCAGCCGGGGATAGAAATCGGCGAGTCCTTCAGCTAACAAACAAAGCTTTAGCGAACTACCCATCGCCGTACGATCCACCCGACCGAATACTGGGACAAGGCTCTCTAGAAACGTCTCTAGGCGCTCACCACCATGCGAACGACTGGTGACGACCGTGATGCCGTCTTTGCCCAATTTACGGGTTGTTATCGGTTCACGCGACGACCCCACGATCCGGAACGCCTCACATTTCTTGACATCGCCAATGTAGAGATCACCGCGTACGGGAGCCCCTACAATGCCGAATGTCGGCTCGTTAGCCTCTATCAGCGCTATGTTCACGGTAAATTCACCGTTTCGATTAACGAATTCCCGAGTCCCGTCCAACGGATCAACGAGCCAGTATCGTCGCCAGCGCTTGCGCACATTGAAGCTTGGCACGTCCGACTCTTCAGAAATCACCGGTATCGTTGAGTCAATGTCCGCGAGTCCATTAACGATGATGCGATGTGCCCGCAAGTCGGCTTCTGTTAGTGGCGATTCGTCCGATTTAGTTTTCACTTCAAAGGTAGTGCCATACACGTCGAGAATCTCCGAACCGGCTTTGACCACAATGTCGATGAGCTTTTCAAGCATTTTCACTGGCCATGTAAACCTCCGCTAGTTTCAGCGCGGCAATGGAACGCGACTCTGAAAGCAAATCTGACATGACCAGCTGATCCAAGTCCTTTTGCGCCCACCTTTCTACCTCCATGATCTCGGGCTCATCACCAGGCAACGACTCCGGGTAGAGATCCCGGGCCAAAATAACGTGAATCGAAAACCCCATGTAGGCAGGTGCTAAAGTGATTTGTCGAACGTAATCGAGCTTTCGCGCTCCAAAACCTGCCTCTTCCTTCAATTCGCGATTAGCCGCCTCCTCAAATGTTTCGCCTGGATCGACCGTGCCTTTGGGGAGATTTAACTCGTACCGATGCAGCCCCGCGAGGTACTCGCGCACCAAGATGACTTCGTGATCTGTATTGACCGCAACGACGATCACGGCTTGCCGCCCCCTCGCGGGGAGTCGCTCATACAAACGCTCAACACCATTCGAAAATCGAAGTCGGAGGGTCTCAATGCTGAAGAGCCGGCTTGTCGCCACCGTTTTGGTCTCGAGTATTTCAGGTAGTGGCACGTTTCTCTCCGCAAAAACAAATCCCTATTTCACATTACTATATCGGCATGGTTAGCTGGGATGAGATCGATACCGTGCTCTTGGATATGGATGGCACACTGATCGACCTAAACTTCGACAACACCTTGTGGAATGAATACATCCCTCGACACTACGCCGCCGCCCAGGGCATAGCACCCCGGCAAGCAAGCGATCTGTTGTACGGCAAAACTATGAAGAATCAAACGAAAATCGACTACTACTCGGTTGATTTCTGGAAACAACGAACACGACTCGATATCGATCGTTTGCATCACGACCTCGCCTATCTCATACGCTATCGGCCCCGCGCAGAAGCTTTCATTCAGTATCTACGTGCAAAGCGGCGAAGGGCAGTTATCGCGACCAACGCGCACCCGAATAGTCTGGGCATCAAAGACACCATGACAGGCTTGGTATGCCAGGTTGATGCGTGCTATTCAGCCCACCAATTCGGAGACGCTAAAGAGGATCTCGGCTTCTGGGGAAAACTATTCGATTCCGAATTGTCGGACCCAGAACGGACACTCCTTGTCGATGACAACGAAGAAGTACTCGATACCGCGGCCAAATTCGGGGTCAGGCATGTGTTGACCATTGCACAACCCGACCTGTGTAAACCACCAAGAAGTGGTGCGCGTTACCCCATCATCAACGACTTCAATGACCTGATGAGCTGATGGAACGCAAGGTTTCGGACCAACCTCAACCGCTCATGCGCGTTCGTATCGACCGTTGGCTCTGGGCCGCTCGTTTTTTCAAAACCCGAAGCCAAGCGAAAATCGCCGTGGCTGGCGGCAAAGTACATGTGAACGGAGCACGCGCCAAACCATCGAGAGATATACGGATTGACGACCACCTCCGAATTACCCGAGCAACCGAAGAGCTCGACATCACTGTGCTTGCAATGACTGATGAACGAGGTCCTGCAACGATTGCGCAAAAGCTCTACTCAGAGCACTCGGAATCGATCGACCGCCGAGCCACCCTCAAGGCACAGCGACGTATGGAACGCGCTGGATTGCGTATGCCAAGGTCCAAACCTGGTAAACGAGACCGACGCCATCGAATGCGTTTGAAAGCCAAGATCGAGTCCGATTGACAGGTTCTCCCGTCCACTAGTCGCGATCTCAGCATCCTCTCCGAGGGAATAATCGGCTCCTACCCTCAAGCATTCGACAAGAGAAGGTCGGGGACTTAAATATCCAACAAAAATCAAGGGTTCGATCATGAAATCGACCCTAGGGCTCGTGTATAGTCCATGCCTTATACGCTTTGGCGTTCCTATGGCCCTGAACTTTGACAACTCGACCGAAATGTCGACTTTCGTCGACTTGAGTTCAGCTGTCCTTGCTGAACTTGCCGTAGCTCGAGGCGAGGGTGAATTCGCTTCCAACGGGGCGATTGTCGTAACGACGGGGAAACGTACCGGACGATCGCAAACGGATCGATTCATCGTTCGAGAGCCCGAGACAGAAGAACTGATCGACTGGGGGTCCATCAATCTTCCAGTCGAACAGAGCACGTTTGACGCGCTTTGGGAGCGTGTGCAGATACACCTGGCTGACCGCGAAACCTTCGTCAACAATCTCCACGTCGGCGAGGATCCGAGCCACTATTTACCGATACGAGTAACGACGGAATATGCCTGGCACGCTCTTTTCGGCCGCGCTCTATTCATCAGCCCGGGTGTCTTCAATCCCCAGGGGGAAGAAGTGTGGGAAGTCGTCAACGCGCCCGAATACGTCTGCGAGCCTTCACGTGACGGGACCACGAGCGACGCGACAGTGATGATTAACTTCGCTCAACGGCGAGTTTTATTAGCTGGAATGCGTTACGCCGGCGAAATGAAGAAATCCATGTTTGCAGTACAAAATTACTTGTTGCCCAACATTGAAATCCTACCGATGCACTGTTCGGCAAATGTCGACTCTTCAGATCGCGTAACGCTCTTTTTCGGACTCTCGGGAACCGGCAAAACGACGTTGTCCGCCGATCCAGCGTGTCGGTTGATCGGAGACGACGAACATGGGTGGGGCGTTGGTGGAGTCTTCAACCTCGAGGGCGGGTGCTACGCGAAGTGCATCGACCTGACACGAGAAAATGAACCCGTCATTTTCGATGCGATACGCTTCGGCGCTATCGTCGAAAACGTCGTAATTGATCCCGAAACACGCGAGCCGGATTATGCAGATGACTCGATTACCGAAAACACGCGTGCGTGTTATCCGCGTGCAAACATTGAAGCACGAGTTATCGAAAACCGAGCCGGCGAACCCGATTCAATCATCTTTCTTACCTGTGACGTGAGCGGCGTTTTGCCGCCGATCGCAATTCTTAGCAAGGAAGCGGCGGCCTATCACTTTTTGTCCGGGTACACAGCCCAGGTCGGATCAACGGTCGTGGGCTCAACAGAGGCATATTCAGCGACATTTTCGGCCTGTTTCGGAGCCGCTTTTTTCCCTCGTCCAGCCAGCGTTTACGCCGACCTACTTATGAAACGAATCGAGGCATACGGCTCCAAGGTGTACTTGGTAAACACCGGCTGGAGTGGAGGTGGATACGGGGTTGGCGAACGTTTCAGCATCCCTGTTACACGAGCCATCATTCATGCGATCCAGTCTCGATCGGTCGAAAATGCACCGACCAAGGAACTGTCTCGCCTCAATTTGACGATCCCGTCCGAAATCGAGGGTATTGATTCGCATCTCCTGGATCCGAAAAAAGCGTGGTCTGACGCGCAAGCCTATGACGATGCTGCAGAAAACTTGATTGAACAATTTCGTGAGAACTTTTCTAGGTTCAATGTTGATGCACCGATCTCGGCTGCTGGTCCGAGATAGCCTCAACTCGTACCCACCTGCAGTTTTGTGTAGAGGAATGAAAACCAAGAGAGCAAGAAACGCTTTGCATCCGATTTGCAACTTGGATTAACACAAGACCCCCGATCGTGAAGGAATTCGACAAAGGCCTATCCGCTGTTAGAGGGAATCCGGGGCTCGGGTTTCTTCAAAGAGGAATCGAGAAGGAAAGTCTCCGGGTATCGCCAACCGGAGCCTTGTCACTCTCGCCCCATCCCCAAGGACTAGGATCTGCTCTGCGTCATCCGTTCATCACCACAGACTTTTCGGAAGCACAGTTAGAGCTCATCACCGGAATATCTCAATCCGCTGACCATTGCATAGACGAACTAACCGACATCCATCGGATCGTATACGAAGAAATAGCAGAGGAAATGCTTTGGGTCGCGAGCATGCCTTGCATACTCGACAACGACTCGGACATTCCCATAGGACACTATGGGTCGTCGAACATAGGGCGGGCCAAAGCCGTATATCGGAACGGCCTAGGTCACCGATACGGCAAGTTGATGCAAACCATTTCAGGAATTCACTACAACTTCTCATTACCCCCATCCCTCTGGCCAGCCATCGCAGAAGCCAAAGGACGACAACTTGACCAACGTTTTCGAGATCAATCGTACTTCCATCTGATACGAAACTTCCGACGTTATTCTTGGCTGCTGATTTATTTATTCGGGGCATCTCCGGCAGTGTGCACATCCTTTACCCGAAACCGTGAACACGACCTTGACGCCTTCGATGAGTATTCCTCGTATTTACCCAATGCAACGTCTTTACGCATGGGACCTCTCGGTTATCAAAGCGGTGCACAGTCCAGCTTGCATGTTTCCTACAACAGCCTTGAACGTTACGCGCAGACCATGGTCGACGCCCTCATCCGGCCTTTTCCGGCGTACGAGGACATCGGCGTCGAAGTAGATGGCCACTATCGACAACTCAATACCTCTCTGCTTCAGATTGAGAACGAATTCTACGGATCGATTCGGCCAAAACGCCGAATTCACCCCGGAGAAAGGCCTATAAGCGCCCTGCGTAAGCGAGGTGTCGAATACGTTGAAGTCCGGTGTCTTGACCTAAACCCCTTTCTCCAGGTCGGTATTGAAGCCGAAACCTTGAGATTTCTGGACGTTTTCTTGTTGGTTTGTCTACTGCTTCCGAGTCCCGATGATACAGAAGCCGAGTCGAACGAAATTCTCCACAATCAACTTAATACGGTCCGCGAAGGACGGAATCCGGCCGCAACCCTGATGTCAAACGGACATCCAAAAAATTTGCGCCAATGGGCCAACGAACTACTCGAGCTGGCCGAACAAATGGCGTCGGTCATGGACCATGAATCGGGAACCGACCACCACCAAGCGAGTACGACAATACAACGTAAGAAGATAGAGGACGCGGACCGTACGCCTTCCGCCATGGTCCTCGCGGCGATGCTAGACCAAAGAATCTCGTTTTTTACCTTGGCGATGAACCTTTCCGAAAATCATCGCCAAGCCTTTGTCCAAGAGCCACCGAACCCCGAGCTGCGACGACACTTCGCCTCACTCGCCGCGGACTCGATAAAAGATCAATCCATGCAAGAAGCCGCGGATAAGCAAACATTCGAACAATTTCTCGATAGCTATCTCAGAGTCGATCTCGATTGAACTTCCTCGCTCACTGTTTGCTGGGTTATCCAGAGCGTGGTTTGATCGCCGGTGGATTCATGGGAGACTTTATCAAGGGCCGAGTCCCTACTTCGTTGCCTAGCGAACTAGCGAGAGGTGTTCGACTCCACCGACATCTTGACAGTACCAGTAACCGTATGCCCGAAATGCGTCAAAGTTACGTTCACTTTGGGACTGAGCTTAGGCGCCCCGCGCCCGTTTTGCTCGACCTGATCGCCGATCACGTTCTCGCAGTCCAATGGTGTAGGTATGGCGTAGGTGAACTCACCCAATTCACGACAACTTGTTACAAAGCGATAGACCACTACCCACTGCCACTCAATGCCAGGACATTTTACGACCGCATGAAGGCGACGGATCTTCTGGCACAATATGCTGAACGCGACGTAATTGAGCGAGCCATGTTCTACATCCTCAAGCGTCTTCGGTTCGACCGTTTCGAGAAGCACCTTCATCAAATCGTCGAGACGAGGTTTGACAACTTTTGTCAGGACTTCCATCAATACTTCCCGTTGTTACGCAACGTGGCACAAACCTTTATTGCGGAAGAGCATTGACGCAAAGCGCTTCAGCAGTGACCATCAAAAGATGATCAACTACTTGCGTTCAATTGACAGCGAAGATTGGGCTATCGTAACCGTCGCGGCAGGGGCGGCATTTCTATTTGCCGCGTTAACGCTCGAATACGTCTTTAACCAATCACCCTGCGCACTCTGCCTCACGCAAAGGCTTTGGATGATCCTCGCAACACTTCTCGTGGCAGTAGGTCTCGCTCACAACCCACGACTAGGCATCTATCCGTTTTTGTCATTGTTATCGAGTGCTGTCGGTGCCGGTTTTGCGTTACGCCAGATTTATATACAAATCACGCCAACCGCAGCGTCATCGTGCGGACCCGGGCTCGATTACCTTGTGTCAAATGGATTTCCCCTCGTTGACATTTTAAAAGCGCTCACCAGCGGGACTGGCGATTGCGCCGAACCTTCCCTGATTCCTGTAGCGGCTTTGGCGGCGTTCGTGCTTTTGAGCGCTGGAGCAATCATGCAATGGCGAAGTTGAATCCCGGGTGCCTAGCCCTCCGCGTCCATGCTTCAAATTCGTAATGTCTCGTTAAGGCGCGGCGACCGAAAACTCTTCGACACGATCAGCATCACCGTACACGCCGGCCACCGTGCCGGGGTGGTGGGTCGCAACGGTTCGGGAAAGACCACCCTGTTCGAATTGATCCAAGGAAAACTTCATCCGGAAGAGGGCGACATCTCCATACCTAAAGAATGGCGCATTGCGTGGCTACAGCAATCGGCGCAACCGTCATCGCGGAGTGCACTCGAATACGTGATCGACGGCGATCGTAGGCTACGCCAAATTGAGCACGAGCTTCAGGAAGCCGAAGCTTCGGGGAACAACGATCGGCTCGCCAACCTCCTCGTCGACTATGAAGATGCGGGCGGATACGACGCCGATGCAAGAGCCGGCGAGATATTGCACGGTCTCGGATTCCTGGGCCCGGATTTCGAGAAGCCCCACCAAGCGTTTTCGGGAGGCTGGCAAATTCGTCTGAACCTAGCCCAATCATTAATGAGCCCCTCGGAACTTCTTCTCCTTGACGAGCCAACCAACCATCTGGACCTCGACGCAACCCTTTGGTTGGAAAGGTGGCTCGGGCGTTACGCAGGCACGTTATTAACCATCGCTCACGACCGCGACTTTCTCGATAAAACCGTTAATGAAGTAATTCATCTGGAAGCTACCTCCGTCAAGAATTACAAGGGAAACTACGCGTCGTTTGAACTTCAGCGAAGCGCTGAGCTGGCGCGACAAACGAGTTTGCATCGACGACAAGAAGTCGAACGCGTACGCGTACAGCGTTTCGTCGATCGTTTCCGAGCGAAAGCTAGCAAAGCCAAGCAGGTACAAAGTCGACTACGGGCACTCGATCGGATGCCGGCAGTAGCCTCATTACATAGCGAGTCGCCATACCAATTCTCGTTCACGAACCCGAAAAAAACCTCAAATCCCTTACTTGTCCTAAATAATCTATCGATCGGTTACGATCAGACGCCCGTTCTGACGAATCTCACGCTCCGCCTTTACCCCAGAGACCGCATTGGCATCCTCGGTGCAAATGGTGCAGGCAAAACCACACTCTTACGCAGCTTGGCCGGGGAATTGAATGCGATGGAGGGGCATATTGCACATGGGAAGCACGCGTCCATCGGATATTTTACTCAGCAGCAGCTTGAGCGTCTTGAGCCACACTCAACACCAATCGCAAAAATCGATGAAATCAAACCGATGGAGGAGCAAAACGCTCGCAACTATCTCGGTAGCTGGGGATTTTCAGGCAACGATATCCACCGACCAATCAAGTCCTTCAGCGGTGGAGAAAGAGCCCGCCTATTACTCGCAATGATCGCAACGCAAGAACCCGCGATCCTTCTTCTCGACGAACCTACGAATCACCTCGATATCGACATGCGACAAGCGCTCACCATTGCGCTTCAAGAATACGAAGGGGCACTGCTGGTGGTGTCCCATGATCGCCATCTGCTACGGCACACCGTGGACTCGTTTTGGCTAGTTGCGGAGGGCACCGTCGCCAGTTATGAGGAGGATCTCGACGCATACGCCCAAATCGTCAACATCAAATCTGAAAAAAGTAGGAGCCCTACCCAAAACCGTCCGCAAGATCGGCGTCGATCGAAAGCGAATGCTCGAATTCGCACCCAAGCATTGCGTCAACGCAGAGATCAATTGGAGTCAGATATGGTGTCACTCCAATCCCGGCTAGATCAGCTAACTGAACAGCTTGCTAATCCAACGACTTACAGATCCGAACGAACGGCCAACATCAAAGCACTGGCCGAAGAACATGGCCACCTCAAGAAGAGAGTCGCCGCGCTTGAGCAATCATGGCTGGAAATTGAAGACCGCCTCGAGCGGGATCGGCAGCCATAACTCCCTCGCGAATCGCGCGGTCGCATAGACCCGAAGCGTCCGTAGTCGTTATCCGGCAGCGGGGCGTTCGTATATCGATTTCTCGTTCTTGGCCTCTTCTGAAACCTTACGCCCTAACGACATATAGGTCGGGATCTCATCATCCGCAAGCTCTTGCAAACCCTTCTTTCTGGCCATTGCAGCTTCAATATAGGGTGCCAATTCCTCAGCTTTTGCTTGTTCGCGTGCGGCTTCGCGCTCCTTGAATTCCGGCATCACCTCCGAGGCAAAGATCTCTAAGGCTTCGCAAATATCTTCGTGTTTATTGCGTCCAGCTTGTTGAATGAACGTTAC
>JAKUTI010000003.1 GCA_022448765.1 Pseudomonadales bacterium | reverse complement strand
GATCGCGTCTTCGAATAGTGTCTCGTTAAACGGTGAAGCGCCCGATATTAAACGTATGGGACGTACCTGAACTCCTGGTTGTTGCATGTCAACGAGGATCAAACTGATTCCTTGGTGTTTCGGTTGGTCTGGGGCGGTTCGTGCCAACACAAAGATGTAGTCGGCTTGCATGGCGTCCGACGTCCAAATTTTACGACCGTTGAGGATGTAATGATCACCACGCCGCGTCGCACGCATTGAAAGACTGGCAAGATCCGATCCGGCGCCTGGTTCCGAATAGCCCATTGCCCAGCCGCCTTGGCCTTTAGCAATTCCTGGAAGCCAGCGAGCTTTTTGATCGTCGCTACCTAGTTCCAGCAATGTCGGCCCTATGTAGTTGACGCCGCGACCGGTCAGAGGTGGACGTGCATTGATCCGTTTTAATTCGTCGATGAGGATTTTGTACTGGTCAGAGGATAGCCCCGCTCCACCGTACTTTGTGGGCCATGATGGAACGGTCCAACCGCGACTGGCCATTCGCTCAAGCCACTCCCTGGACGCATCGTCGAGTTTGACTTTGGTGCTACCCCAGGGGACGGGGCCCGACCCGCGAACGCCTATCGGACAGTTTGTTTCTATCCAGTCACGGGTTTCCTTTCGAAATTCCTCGAGGTTGGCCATGGCAATGTTGGAACGGATTGGGCATTAATCTTAACCCCTCAAAACGCGGTTGCTAGCCAGACGCCGCTATTCGCTTATTATGGAGACAGGAGGGACCCATATCATGCCATTACAGTTGTGTTCGACCGTCCGCAAGGAAGGTCTTTTGGAGCTATCGCTTGTCGAAGTCGACATGCCGACGCCGGGCGAGGACGACGTCGTCATCCGGGTCGATGCGTCGCCTATCAATCCGTCGGACCTCGGTCTCCTTTTTGGCATGGCGGACATGAGTACCGCAACATTGTCGGGGACAGGATCTAAAAGCGTATTAGCCGCCACCATTCCGGAAGCCATGATGCGGCAGGTCGTTGCACGGGTAGACCAATCGCTGCCGGCAGGCAACGAAGGAGCGGGTGTCGTGGTGAGCGCAGGTTCCTCGGAACGGGCTCAATCCCTGATGGGTAAAACCGTTGCAACGCTTGGTGGTGCAATGTACGCGCAGTACCGCATGACTCGGGTGGATCAATGTTTGGTGTTGCCGGAAGGAACGACGGCCGTCGAGGGTGCATCGTGCTTCGTCAACCCACTAACCGTTTTAGGCATGGTCGGTACGATGCGTCTCGAAGGGCACACTGCGTTAGTCCACACGGCGGCGGCATCCAATCTTGGACAGATGCTCGTGAAACTGTGTGTCAACGAAGACGTACCGCTCGTCAATGTGGTCCGAAAACGCGAACACGTTGAATTGCTGGAGTCTCTAGGAGCTACTCACGTTTGCGACAGTAGCGAACCCAATTTTATGGCGGAGCTGATCGACGCGCTTGCAGATACCGGTGCGACCCTGGGTTTTGACGCGACCGGTGGTGGTCCTTTGCCCGGTCAGCTGCTGACTGCAATGGAAGTTGCAGCTAGCCGCGACGCTGGTGGGTTCAACCGTTATGGATCGACGACTCACAAACAGGTTTATATCTATGGGGGACTCGATCGAAATCCAACGGTATTGAATCGAAGTTTTGGTATGGCATGGGGACTGGGGGGTTGGTTGTTACCCTACTTCTTGCAGAGGGTTGGAGATGAAGAAGCGGAGTCGCTACGACAGCGGGTGGCAGCGGAAATAACGAGTACGTTTGCGAGTTCGTACACCGAAATCGTGTCGTTAGAGGAAGCGATATCACCGGAAGCCGTTGCTCGGTACGGGTTGCAGGCTACGGGAGAGAAATTCTTGATCAATCCAAACAAGAATCTCGACGGATAAGCGTTCTGTCGAGAAACCAAACAAATTTGTAGAAGGAGTCCCTAATGAAAATTGCGTTACCTCGTAGTCCATACAATCGTGTCGATCTATTCGAGGCGGCAGGGTTTGAGGTGGTTGAGGGCTCAACCCGGAATGCCGAAGAAATGATCGATTTATTGGGTGACGCTGATGGCGCGCAAGTTGGAACGTTGCCACTAACTTCGCGCGAGGTCCTCGAATCGTGTCCGAAACTCAAGGTTGTAAGTCGTATGGGTGTAGGCGTGGATTCGATCGATCTCGAGGCAGCGACCGAGCTCGGTGTTCTCGCGTGTAACGTGCCCGGCGTGAACACTACCGAAGTTGCGGATCACGCGGTCGCCATGCTTCTTGGGCTCACCCGTCGGCTTGTTGATGCGACTAACACGACGCGTGCAGGTCAGTGGAGTGAGAATCGAAAACTCACTGGTGAGTATCAGCAGTCGGTCCGAAGAATCGCCGGGCACACGGTTGGCATTATCGGTTTCGGTAACATAGGCAGAGCTTTTGCGACTCGTATTCGTGGCTTTGGACCGGCCTCGATCGTCGCGTACGACCCGTATGTCGCGCAATCGACGGCGGACCTGTACGGCGTTCGCATAGTCGAATTTGGTGAGCTTCTCAGTACAGCAGATTTTATTACGATCCACTGTTCATCAACGGAAGAGACGCGACACATGATTGATTCGAATGCGCTCGGCCAGATGAAATCCACGGCGTTGTTGGTTAATACCTCGAGAGGCCCCGTCGTCAACGGCAGCGCATTGGCTAACGCGCTTAGCGCGGGACAAATCGAAGCAGCGGCGTTGGACGTGACGGAAGTAGAGCCGATCGACGCACAAGATCCGCTTCTCGGTTTGCCAAACATGATGGTGACCCCGCACATCGCTGGGTTTTCGCCGACTTTTCTTGAGGAATGCCCGATCATGCAAGCTGAGAACATCATTCGAGTACTGACCGGTCATCCACCCCATGGACTAGCTAACCCCGAGGTGATCAAAACAATTGCGGTGATGCGATCTACGGATCCTGGACGTTGGGATGGCGTGCCAGAATTCTCTACCGCATTGGCGGTATGACCGTGGGAAAAGTTGCGATCATCACCGGCGCCGGAACCGGGATTGGAAAATACACCGCCTTAGCGTTACTCGAGGAAGGCTATTCGGTGGCCTTGGCGGGACGCCGAGGCGAACTGCTCGAGGCCGTTGTGGATGAGTCCGGCGCGAACGCTAAGATCATCGCGGTACCTACCGATGTAGGGGACCATCAAGCGGTCGAACACCTTTTCGAGACCACACGCTCGACATTTGGACGTCTGGACTTGTTGTTCAATAACGCGGGTTCCGGCGCACCGGCGATTCCATTGGAGGAGCTCACGCTGGAACAATGGCAGCGAGTTGTTAGTGTTAATTTGACGGGTGCTTTTTTGTGTACACAAGCTGCGTTTCGAATTATGAAGGCTCAAAGTCCGAAGGGCGGTCGCATCATCAACAACGGCTCGATATCGGCGCACACACCAAGACCCAACTCAGCGCCGTACACGTCGACCAAGCACGCAATCACGGGGTTAACAAAATCGACGGCGTTGGACGGCCGCGACCACGATATCGTTTGTGGCCAGATCGACATTGGCAACGCGCTCACGGATATGACGGCTCGGATGGGTCAAGGCGTAATGCAGGCTGATGGAACGAGGAAACCTGAACCAACCATGGACGTGGATAGCGTCGTGAGGGCGGTTGTTTACATGGACAGTTTGCCCTTAGATGCGAGCGTACAGTCGATTACAGTTCTTGCTTCGAAGATGCCGTTTGTTGGCCGCGGATAGAGTCGTCAAACATTTTTCATCAGACGCTGTTTCTGTCGTTGCCAGTCGCGATCTTTTTCGGTCGATCGCTTGTCGTGCTGTTTCTTGCCTTTTCCGAGCGCTACCTCGCATTTAACGCGGGGTCCTTTCCAGTAAAGGGCCGTCGCAATGCAGGTGCTTCCTTTCGCTTGCGTTGCCCGAAAAATTTCTGCGATTTCTTTGGCGTTGAGGAGTAGTTTCCGTGTTCGCTGAGGGTCTGGGGATACATGCGTTGAAGCACTCAAGAGTGGACTGATCTGCGATCCGAGCAACCAGGCTTCCCCGTCACGAACTAAAACGTAGCTATCTGAAAGCTGGGCCTGGTTGCTACGAATACTTTTGACCTCCCAGCCCTCAAGCACCACACCAGCTTCAAAAGTTTTTTCTAGGTGGTAATCAAACTTAGCCCGTCGATTGAGGGCTATCGTGTTTGAACCTCCCCCTTTTGCATTCTTAGCCATGGATAGATTATAGGCGAGCTCCGGGGGGGCAACGAAATAACGGATTGGTAACTGGCAAGTAATGGTACGGCAAGACAGAATGGAAGTTGGCCGTTAGCTAAGAGGTACTTACGTGACCCCAGACGAATCCACGCACGGTATGTGGTCGAACCGATGGCTGTTTGTGCTAGCGGCCGCTGGATCTGCAGTTGGTCTGGGTAATATCTGGAAGTTTCCCTATATTGCAGGCGAAAACGGTGGTGGTGTATTCGTAGTCGCGTATCTTTTCTGCGTTGCTCTTGTTGGTATTCCGGTCATGGTGGCCGAGGTGCTTATTGGTCGTCAGGGTCGCCAAAGTCCAATCAATTCGATGCGATTGCTGGTGCAACGAAGTGAGGGCTCGCAAGCTTGGACCCTCATCGGCTGGGCTGGTGTCGTGGCGGGGTTCCTAATTCTTTCGTTCTATTCGGTGATTGCCGGATGGGGTCTTTATTACATTGGTGAACTTGCCAGCGGTGGTTTTGTCGGGGTAGATGGAAATACAGCGACGCAAGCCCTGGCGGAATTGCACAGTAATCCAATTCTCATGTCCGTATTCCACACGGTCTTCATGGGAATCACGATCTTTATTGTTGCCCGGGGAGTGGTGAGCGGTCTCGAGCGTGCGATTCGGTGGCTGATGCCGTTGTTGTTCGTTTTGTTGATCGTTTTGTTGGGTTATGGCATTGCATCAGGCGGCTTCGCTGAGGGCTTTGACTTTATGTTTGCGTTGAGATGGGATGCGTTGTCGTTTGATGGCCTGCTAGTCGCGCTTGGGCATGCTGCTTTCACCTTGAGCATCGGAATGGGGGCAATCATGGCATACGGCGCGTACGTTCCACGTTCGGTCTCGATTACTCGAACCGTGATCACCATCGCAATGCTGGACACGGTGGTCGCTTTGATAGCGGGCCTCGCTATTTTTTCGATAGT
The DNA here is from genome assembly GCA_022448765.1 of Pseudomonadales bacterium. GTDB lineage: Bacteria > Pseudomonadota > Gammaproteobacteria > Pseudomonadales > Azotimanducaceae > UBA11889. The sequence continues at coordinate 29,230 of JAKUTI010000003.1, read as the reverse complement.
TTTTGCGAACGGATTGGAGCCAGGAAGTGGCCCGGGACTTATGTTTGTGACGGTCCCGCGCGCTTTTGGGCAGATGTCGCTTGGGGCGCTGTTCGGTGGCATTTTCTTCATTCTGGTCAGTTTCGCGGCGATTACTTCAGCAATTTCCCTGACGGAACCGGCCATCGCGTTTCTTGTCGAGGAATACAACGCGTCGCGGTCCCGGGTTGCGGTAAGCCTTGGTGTCGCATGTTGGCTGCTGGGGTTGGCATCGGTCTTTTCGTTCAATGTCTGGTCGGATGTCTACGTTGTTGGCGAAAAAACCGTGTTCGATTCGATTGATTACCTCACGGCGAACATCATGTTGCCGCTCGGCGCTTTTTTTATTGCACTTTTCGCTGGCTATGTTCTCCCTAGAGGCACTGTCATGTCGCAGTTGGGCATTACGTCTGAATCTGCCATGGCAATATGGACCGTGGGGTTGAAGGTGATCGCCCCGTTGGGGGTTTTGGCGGTTTTTCTCTACACGATCTGGCCATCCGGCTAAGTTCTAACACTCGGTGAGGTCTATCGAACGCAGTGTCCTGCTGCCGTATAGCGCGGCGGCCTTGAGAGCGCTCGTTAATGACGTTGATCGATACAGCGAGTTTGTGCCGGGATGCAAACGTTCCAGTGTGATCGATGAGGGCAGTGATTTCATGGTTGCGCGGTTGGAGATTTCGGGGCGAGGAATGACCGAAACGATAGTGACGCGTAACGATCTGAGCGAAGAGGGCGCCATTGGCCTGTCCTTGGTGAGCGGACCCTTCGAAAGCTTCAATGGACGGTGGAGCTTTAGCGATCTAGGGGTGGGCTGCCGTGTGGGTCTAGAAGTCTCGTTTCGACCGAAAAACGCGATCGTGGGTCGATTGTTAGGACCATTTTTCCCTAAGCTGGTTGATGGTTTAGTCGACGCTTTTTCTAGGCGCGCCCGCGACGTTTTGGTCGAGGAATCTTCAGATTAAGTAGCAACCGCTTCCTACAAGAAATTGTTGGGACGATGGACTCGCGCATGCTCCGGCCTCCGGCGCTCATGACGCCGAGAATCCGCGTTATTCGTTGTCTTCGTCGCTTTCGCTGGACTTTGCAGACGAGGGTGCCATGTCACCCACGAAGTGCGTCAAAAGTTCGTTTTCAAAAAACAGCGACATGCGCGTTGTTTCATTGAATTGACCCGGCACTTCGAGAGTAAAGACGTAGTCCCAGCGATTGGGATCGAAAGTGTTAGCTAATACTGGCCGGCCCATAATGTAGGCGACCTGAGCCTGAGTCATGCCCGGTTTCAGTTGGTCGATCATCGACTGGTTTAGGATGTTCCCTTGTTGAACCGCGACTTTATGGACGCGCGGCATCGAAATTGAACAACCGACAATCGCGGTAGCGACCAAGAGCCAAGAAATGCGTTTCACAACCATGTCGATGCGGTGTTTTGACGATTCAGCGCGAACGTTAAAGCATCAAGGGGGGAGGTTAAAGGCCGATTATGTGTATTTAGGCTGGAGTAGCGTGATAAGCCGGACGCTTTAGGTATGCGTGTCGGCAAGTAATGTTCTCGCAAAATCTCTTGTCTCGTCGGTAACTGTTCGACCACCCAACATGCGGGCGAGCTCGTCAACACGCCCTCCGCCAGAGAGCTTTTTCACCGACGTGTCTTGATGCTTCAATTTTTCGACCTTCATATGGACATTCGCTAACGCTGCCACCTGGGGAGCGTGCGTTATACAAACGACCTGCGTGTGTGAAGCGAGTTTTTGAAGCATCCTGCCGACGATGTCGGCGGTTGTACCACCGACCCCGATGTCGGCTTCGTCGAGTATCAGACACGGCAACATCGAACGTTCGGCCGCCACCACTTGAATCGCTAAACTGATGCGTGCCAGCTCGCCGCCCGACGCAATATCCTGAAGTCGACCGGGTGGGTTTGGATGATTGGTCGCAATCAAATATTGGATAGTTTCGAGTCCGGTATCGGATTCTGCTTCATCAAATTCGAGTGTTAATCGGACTCCAGGCAAACTGAGTCTGGCCAGGGTGCTGCAAACGTCCCGCTCGAAGTCGACGGCATGTTTCTTGCGGGTTGAGGAAAGTTTTGCGGCTTCTTGTCGAAACAGGGCTTCGTGCTGCTCCACCTCTTGCGTGAGCGTACTCAATTGTTGTTCGTCGACTGACATCGAATCGAGCTCGTCCTCCAACGCCTTTTGATGACGTACCAATTCGGTCGTTTTAACTCGATGTTTGCGCGAGACGTCGTGTATCGCGGTGAGACGCTGGCCAAGGTCGGTGAGTCCTTGCTCGTCGATTTCGAGTGTTTCTGCGTACCCACGTAGCTCGCTCTCGGCTTCGAGCAGCTGAATCTCCGATGAATTTAGGAGTTCACGTGCGGCCGTCAGAGCAGCGTGGTCATCCTTAATTTCCTGCAAATCGCGGTTCCACTGAGTGGTTTCGGGCAGTAGGCGATCTCGGATGGATTGGTCAATCTTCTCAATCGTTGATCTGATCTCTTTGGCCTGCGAAAGACGCTTGTATGTTGTATCGAGGTTTTCGACTTCCCCTTCGTTGAGCCCTAGAGACTTGATTTCCGCGACTTGGTAGTGGAGCAAGTCGGACCGTTCCGTTCTTGCCTGCGAGTCTAACTGCAGGATTTCTAGATCTGCCTTGGCGGTACGCCACAGTGAAAAGGCGTTGGTGACGGTCTCGAGAATCTCGTTATTGGCGCTGTAGTCGTCAAGCCAAGCGAGTTGCGTTCGACCATCAAGCAGTCGTTGGTGTTCGTGCTGGCCGTGTATATCGATCAAGGGAGAACAGAATTCCGCTAAGACATTCAAATTCACCGGCGACGTGTTGATATAGGCCTGCGAACGACCGTCCGTTCGTACCACGCGTCGGACAATACAGCGTTGGGGTGTAGTGGTGTCGGCGAGATCGAGTTGCTCAAGATAGGATTGCGCCGCTTCGTTGTCGCCGATGGAAAATTCTGCACTGATTTCGCAGCGACCAGCGCCGGCTCGAATGTCGCGTTTCGTTGATCGCGCTCCTAAGACCAGGCCCAAGGCCCCCAGAAGGATCGATTTGCCTGCACCCGACTCGCCCGTCAACACCGTCATGCCCGGATCGAAGGCGATCTCGAGGTTTTCGACAAGGACAAAGTTACAGATGTTGAGTTGCGTCAGCACGTAGCAATGGCCGGTTTCTACTGTGCTAGAGTAGCCGACGTTTCCGAGGATTTACATTAATCCCGTAGTCATGACGCGCGTAGAAAAATATCAACGATCGAAAGACGGAGTCCGGGATAACTTCGCGATCGCGGATCGCGAGCAACATCTTTTCAAACTTCTGGTCGAAGAGTATTTGGAGCAAGGCACGCCTGTTGGTTCGAAGACGTTGTCGGAAACAACGGCGATCGCCGTCAGCCCCGCAACGGTACGCAATATCATGTCTGATCTTGAATTGCGTGGGCTGGTTCGTTCTCCGCACACTTCGGCAGGAAAGGTGCCCACGCACCAGGGACTTCGATTATTCGTTGATAGCCTGATCTCGGTACAGCCACTGGAAGCTGCCTCTATTCAGTACTTACGCGATGGGCTCCAAACGCGCATGTCCCCGAACGAACTTGTGGAGTCAGCGTCAAATATTCTTTCGCAAATTTCGAGTCTCGCTGGCGTAGTTACCATGCCGCGCCCCGAGCAGGTCGAACTTAGGCAAGTCGAGTTCCTACCGCTTTCAGGCAATAGGGTGTTGGCGATCCTAGTCGTGAACGAACGCGAGGTGCAAAATCGCGTGGTCGAGACTGATCGTGAATATTCAGATGTCGAGTTGACCCAGGCGGCGAATTTGATCAATCGCCAATTTGGTGGTCGATCGTTAATGTCGATACGGAGTGGCGTCCTGGAAAGCATGAGCGATGACAAAGAGCGGATGGATGAACTCATGCAGACCGCGCTGGATATGGCGTCAAAAACGTTTGTAGGAGACGACGAGCACGATTATGTGGTCTCCGGTGAACGCAATTTAATGGGATTTCTTAGTTCCTCTGAAGAAGTTCAGCACTTGTTGGATGCCTTCAAAGAGAAAAACGCGATTGTGCATTTGCTCGATCGTTGTTTAGAAACGGACGGGGTCCAGTTATTCATCGGCGAAGAGTCTGGCTATGGGCCGCTGGACGAATACAGTCTTATCTCCGCCCCGTATGAGGTCAATGGTGAGATTGCCGGTGTGCTTGGTGTGATAGGGCCGACTCGGATGTCTTATCAAAAGGTGATTCCTTTGGTGGACCTGACTGCTCGTCTTTTGGGATCGGCGTTGGATTACGGAAGGCATTGATTTTTCAGTCGGCCGGCCTCATATGTCATGGTCGATAACGAATAAGAAACCGGTATGGCAGAAGAAAACGAATCGGATATGGAGGCTGGGGAAGGGCCACCGATCTCAACTTCCGAAGAAAACTCTTTGGACTCCGAAGTAGATCTCAAGGAATCGCCTGAGGATATAGAGAACACCGTATCCGACAATGAGGAAGCTACGGAAGAAGTTGTCGAGATTTCGCGTGATGCAGCGCTTGAGGAAGCGCTGGCGAAGTTAGCTGAAGCAGAGGATCGAGCCCTAAGGGCGGTAGCGGAGGCCGAAAATGTGCGAAAGCGCGCTGACAAAGCTGTTGAGAGTGCGCACAAATACGCACTTGAAAGTTTGACGGAGAAGCTTTTGCCAGTGCTTGATAGTTTTGAGAAAGCGGTTGAAACGGCTGCCGACAACGGCGGGGAAAACGATAGCTCGGTACAAGCGACACTCGACGGTATTGAACTTTCCTACCGGCTTTTTATCGACGTGCTGCAGAAAACGGGAATCGAGTCGATTGATCCAACCGGTGAGCCATTTAACCCCGAGTACCACGAAGCGATGAGCATGCTTGAAAACCCCGATGCGGAACCTGGATCGGTTCTAGAAGTCGTTCAAAAGGGCTACACACTCAATGACCGTCTTGTTCGTCCAGCGCGAGTATTGGTGGCAAAAGAAACTTCGGAGCCAAAAAAGACACCGTGACCCTTGAAACGCGGGGAATTGGACCAACATCTTAGTTCTCGAGAAAGTGGGAGCGTTATGCTGAAAAGGCAGCGCCGGCAATAGGTTAAACATGGCGAAAATTATTGGAATAGACCTCGGGACGACGAATTCGTGCGTCGCGGTAGTAGACGGTACTGACTCTCGGGTGATCGAGAATACGGAAGGGGACCGGACGACGCCCTCTATCGTCGCGTATTCGGATAAAGGAGAAGTTCTTGTTGGCCAAAGTGCCAAACGACAGGCCGTAACCAACCCGGACCACACACTGTTTGCGGTTAAACGATTGATCGGTCGTAAATTCGACGATGAAGTCGTGCAGCGGGACATCAAGATGGTCCCATATCAGATTGTTAAAGCCAGCAATGGTGACGCTTGGGTACAAGCAAAAGAAGACCAACTTGCGCCCCCGCAAGTTTCTGCCGAAGTTCTCAAGAAAATGAAAAAGACGGCAGAAGAATTTCTAGGTGATACGGTCACCGAAGCAGTCATTACTGTGCCGGCATACTTTAATGATTCGCAAAGGCAGGCTACCAAGGACGCTGGCAAGATTGCTGGACTAGAAGTCCGTCGTATTATCAATGAGCCAACCGCGGCTGCTCTCGCTTACGGTATGGACAAGCAACGTGGGGATTCAAAAATAGCGGTTTACGACCTTGGCGGCGGGACGTTCGACGTTTCGGTGATAGAGATTGCCGAAATCGACGGTGAACATCAGTTTGAAGTGCTTTCAACGAACGGTGATACGTTCCTCGGGGGTGAAGATTTCGACCTCACGCTGATTGACTATCTGGCCGATGAATTCAAAGAACAAAATGGGATAGACCTGCACGGCGACCCGTTGGCGTTACAACGACTCAAAGAAGCGGCGGAAAAAGCCAAGATCGAACTTTCGACCAGTCAAGAAACAGAGGTCAATCTGCCGTATATAACAGCGGACAATACTGGTCCAAAACACCTTGTGGTCAAGGTCACCAGGGCCAAATTGGAGGCATTGGTTGAGGGTCTAGTGGAACGCACCATCGGCCCGTGCCGGACGGCAATTGACGATGCGGGTTTGAAGGTTGGGGATATTGATGACGTGATCCTGGTCGGCGGGCAAACCCGAATGCCACTGGTTCAACAAAAAGTTAGTGGATTCTTTGGGAAAGAACCAAGAAAGGACGTGAATCCTGACGAAGCCGTTGCCGTAGGCGCTGCAATCCAGGGGGCCGTGCTATCCGGCGACGTTAAAGACGTGCTGCTACTTGACGTAACGCCGCTATCGCTGGGCATCGAAACACTGGGAGGTGTCATGAGTACGCTCATCGACAAGAACACCACCATCCCCGCGAAGAAGCAGCAAGTGTTCTCGACCGCAGATGACAACCAAACCGCGGTGACCATTCACGTTCTACAGGGGGAAAGGAAACAAGTTGCCCAGAATAAATCCCTTGGTCGATTTGACCTTTCGGACATTCCTCCAGCACCCCGCGGCATACCGCAGATTGAGGTTAGCTTCGATATGGACGCAAACGGAATTCTGAACGTATCGGCGAAAGACGTTGCAACAAGCAAAGAACAATCGATAGTCATCAAGGCTTCGGGTGGCCTCTCCGACGAAGAGATCGATGACATGGTGAAGGACGCCGAGGCGCACTCGGAAGAGGACGCAAAATTCGAGGAATTAGTTAGTTTGCGGAATCAAGCCAACGGACTATCTCATGCGGCTCGCAAGATGGTTACCGACGCCGCAGATCAGGTAACGGACGAGGAGAAAGAGGCAATCGAATCTGCAGCAACATCATTGGACGAAGCGAGTAAGACCGATGACAAGGAGCGGATCGAAGCCGCGATACAAGCGTTGTCCGAAGCTACGAGCGGGTTAGCGCAGAAGATGTATGCGAACGAATCAGCATCCGCAGAAGCCGAAGGTGCTGGCGAAGATGTAGGTTCGTCAGCAGCAGACGATGTGGTCGATGCTGAGTACGAAGAAGTTAAGGACGACGAAAAGTAATTGAGAGGGTAGTCTTAACCGTTCAGGGGCCGCTGGTCTCGGCTGAGCGCGGTCAGGGGAATCATGGCTAAACGCGATTACTACGAAGTACTTGGGGTAGACCGAGGCGCGGGCGATGGCGATATCAAGAAAGCGTATCGCCGTTTGGCAATGAAGTATCACCCCGATAGAAATCCAGACGCCAAGGACGCGGACGCTCGTTTCAAGGAGGCATCCGAGGCATACGAGGTGCTAGCGGACTCCGAAAAGCGTCAAGCCTACGACCAATTCGGTCATGCCGGCGTCGAAGGAAGAAATGGTGGAATGGGCGCGGGGTTTGAGGGAAATTTTGGCGATATTTTCGGCGATGTTTTCGGTGACATCTTTGGTGGAGGGCAAAGTAGGCAGGGTAGAAGCAGTGCTCAAAGGGGTGCTGACTTACGCTACCTCCTCGATCTTGATTTAGAGCAAGCGGTGGCCGGGGATTCGGTGGAAATTCGGATACCGGTGATGTCCGCTTGCGATGATTGCGGGGGTTCAGGTGCGGCGCCGGGTTCGACACCAAGCACCTGCCCCGAATGTTCAGGTGCAGGTCAAGTCAGAATTGCGCGTGGATTTTTCGCTGTCCAGCAGACGTGCCCAAGGTGTGGCGGCGTGGGGAAGGTTATCGCTGACCCGTGCCGGATTTGTCGTGGCGGTGGTCGGGTAGAACAACAAAAGACTCTACGAGTTGAAGTGCCTCCAGGCGTTGACAATGATGACCGGATCCGGCTTTCTGGCGAAGGCGAAGCCGGTCCGAATGCCGGTCCCGCCGGCGACTTATATGTCCAAATTAATGTCAGGGACCATGCGATATTCGAACGTGAGGGTAGTCATTTGCACTGCCAAGTCCCGATCTCGTTCACGCAAGCGGCACTTGGTGGTGAGTTGGAGGTCCCGACGCTGGACGGTAAAGTGAAGCTACGAATCCCATTGGAAACCCAAACAGGCAAGCTATTTCGATTGCGTGGAAAAGGAGTGCGTCCGGTCCGCGGGGGCGCGATCGGAGACCTGCTTTGTCGCGTGGTGGTCGAAACACCAGTGCGTTTGTCTGAACCACAAGTGACGCTATTGAAAGAACTACAGGACAGTCTTGCTAGTGATGGTGGTCAGCATTCGCCCAAGGAGACAACCTGGTTCGCGGCGATGCGGGATTTCGTTGAGCGGTTGACGAGTACCTGAGAATGCCTATTGGCGTTGCAGTCAATGGTGCTGGCGGTCGTATGGGTCGCATGTTGGTCCAAGCGATCGCCGCCGAAGGCGATCTAATGCTCGAGGTAGCGCTTGAACGATCGGATTCAGAATTCTTAGGGCAAGATGCTGGGTTGCTAGCCGGGATTGGCCAAGTCAATGTGCCATTGGTATCGCAGGTAGATAAAACGACCGCTGACGTGATCGTCGATTTTAGCGTTCCTGCGGCAACGCTCAGCATTCTTGAGAAGACTGTAGCCGAAGGCTTCGGGATGGTCATCGGAACGACCGGTTTTGATGGCGCTGGGATGCGTGACATAGAGGCTGCGGCTGAATCGGTACCGATCGTGATGGCGCCGAATATGAGCGTTGGGGTCAACGTTGCATTTCGTCTCATCGAAACCGCGGCCGCTATTTTGGGTGATTCCGTAGATATCGAAATATACGAAATGCACCATCGACAAAAAATTGATGCGCCTTCGGGAACCGCTGTTCGTATGGGCGAAATTGTTGCACGGACTTTGGGGCGTGATCTCGAAGAAGAAGCCTCATACGGGAGGGTTGGTGACACCGGCGAGCGCACGCGACAAGCTATTGGGTTTCATTCGGCCCGCGGCGGAGATGTTGTTGGGGACCATACTGTGACATTCGCGGGAGAGGGCGAACGAATAGAAATTACGCACAGAGCGCAAAGTCGGTCGAATTTTGCGGCGGGCGCTATTCGAGCTGTTCGATTTGTCGCGAATAAGTTAGCCATGAAGGAAAAGGGCCTTTTTGGTATGGAGAACGTGCTCGGGCCCTGAACGATTTTTTTCGGTGCCAAGGCTATGAGCCGAGCAATTATTCTAGTTTGACGCTAGAATTCCCGCGCTCGATTTCCGGTCGGGCGATACGAAGCTATGGCGGGAAGGTCGAGGTCTTTCCCGTCTTTTTATAGGAAGCAAGTGAAGCCCGCCATACTGGTTCTTGAAGACGGTAGCGTTTTTCGCGGGCGCTCCATTGGTATTCCTGGTATGGCAACCGGAGAGGTCGTCTTCAACACGGCAATGACCGGTTATCAAGAGATTCTTACCGACCCGTCCTATGCCCGGCAAATTATTACGCTCACGTATCCTCACGTTGGGAATACGGGAACGAATGTAGAGGATGTTGAGTCTGATCGGGTGTGGGCCGATGGATTGGTGATACGGGATCTTCCGCAAGAGGTAAGTAGTTGGAGGGCTAGTCACTCGTTGACGGATTTTCTATGCGACAAGGAGGTCGTCGCTATCGATGGCATAGATACTCGGAGGCTAACTCGAATTCTGCGACGGAAAGGGTCTTTAGCTGGTTGCTTGATCGCTGGGAAAGAAGTGTCAGAGGATGAAGCCCTTGCTCAAGCGCTCGCATTTCCGGGACTTTCGGGGATGGATTTAGCAAAAGTGGTAAGCCGTCAAGACATTGTTAAATGGACCGCTGGGAGTTGGCGTTTGGGTGCTGGTTATGCCGAATCACGTGGGTACAGCTATAAGGTCGTTGCCTATGACTTTGGCGTAAAACACGCGATATTGCGGCTTTTGATCGACCGAGGGTGCGACGTGACGCTGGTACCCGCAACGACGCCCTCCGAAATCGTGATGGCAATGGATCCCGACGGCGTTTTCCTATCTAACGGGCCAGGCGATCCAGATCCTTGCGATTATGCGATCGCTACAATACGTGGATTCCTAGAGATGGGCGTCCCGTTGTTTGGTATTTGTCTCGGGTGCCAGTTACTGGCTTTGGCGAGTGAAGCAAAGACAATCAAGATGGCTCATGGCCATCACGGCGCAAACCACCCCGTTCAGGATATATCGACGGGTCGCGTCATCATCACTAGTCAGAACCACGGTTTTGCCGTAGACGGCGAGTCTTTGCCGGAGAATGTTGAACTTACACACGTCTCTCTATTTGATGGTTCTGTGCAAGGGTTGGCGAGAACGGATAAACCGGCGTTTGGTTTTCAAGGCCATCCTGAGGCTAGCCCTGGGCCTCAGGATTGCTCGTATCTTTTCGATCGTTTTGTACAAATGATGTCTGCTCATAAGGATGAAAACCGTCATGCCTAGGCGCGATGATATAGAGACGGTGCTAATCATCGGCGCTGGTCCGATCGTCATAGGGCAAGCCTGCGAATTTGATTATTCCGGCGCACAGGCCTGCAAAGCTCTTCGGAGCGAGGGGTATCGGGTCGTGTTGGTGAATTCCAACCCGGCGACCATCATGACGGACCCGGCGATGGCGGATGCGACGTACGTAGAACCGGTGGAGTGGCAAACGGTTGCAAAGATTATTGCCGCGGAAAAACCGGAAGCCCTGCTGCCTACGATGGGTGGCCAAACAGGCCTCAACTGTGCGCTGGATCTTGTGCGGGAAGGGGTCCTTGCGGCGAATAATGTCGAACTTATTGGAGCCAGCCAAGATGCGATCGATAAAGCGGAAGATAGAGAACGCTTTGATCAGGCCATGCGACGGATTGGGTTAGAGACTCCCCGCTCCGCGATTGCACACAGCGTAGAAGAAGCTCGACAGGTCCAGAGCCAGCTTGGTTTCCCGTGCATTATCCGACCGTCTTTCACGCTAGGTGGCAGTGGTGGCGGTGTTGCGTACAACGGCGAGGAATTTATCGAAATATGTTCCAGGGGGTTGGATCTTTCGCCGACCAGTGAGTTGTTGATCGATGAATCTCTATTGGGCTGGAAAGAATTCGAGATGGAGGTGGTTCGTGATCGTGCCGACAATTGCATTATCGTTTGCTCGATCGAAAACGTTGACCCGATGGGAATTCACACCGGAGACTCGATTACGGTAGCTCCGGCGCAAACGCTCACTGATAAGGAATATCAATTGATGCGCAATGCGTCAATTGCGGTACTACGCGAAATCGGTGTAGACACGGGCGGTTCGAATGTCCAATTCGCGCTCGATCCAGATACGGGACGCATGGTTGTTATCGAAATGAACCCTCGCGTTTCGCGATCATCGGCTCTTGCTTCCAAAGCGACGGGATTTCCTATCGCCAAAGTCGCCGCCAAATTGGCGGTCGGTTACACCCTGGATGAACTCACTAACGATATCACTGGTGTGACGCCAGCCTCGTTTGAACCTTCGATTGATTATGTCGTGACCAAGGTGCCACGGTTTACCTTCGAGAAGTTCAGTCAAGCTGAGAATCGACTGACGACGCAGATGAAATCCGTGGGCGAAGTCATGGCGATTGGGCGTACGTTCAAAGAATCTTTCCAAAAAGCGTTGAGAGGCCTCGAGACGGGGGTGATGGGCTTAGATTCCGTTCTTTCTTCCATTGAAGAAGATCGGGTATCGACACTTACTCTCGAAATGCGGCAGGCAGGCGCGGAGCGAATTTGGTTTGTTGCAGACGCCTTTCGGGAAGGAATGTCGATCGAGGAAATTGCTGAAGCCTCGGGTATCGACAAGTGGTTTTTGTCTCAAATTGAAGACCTTGTTCGGGCCGAGAAGTCGCTTGACGGTCAAGATTTTAGACGGCTTACAGAAACCGATGTTCGGCTATTGAAACGAGATGGCTTTTCTGATGCCCGACTCGCATTGCTATTGGGATGCTCCGAAGAAGAATTTAGACAGTATCGCAAATCGCTGGGTGTCTTCCCTGTCTTTAAGCGGGTTGATACGTGTGCAGCGGAGTTCGAGGCCGCGACGGCTTACATGTATTCGACGTACGAAGAGGAGTGTGAGGCAAATCCTACGAATGAACGAAAGATCGTGGTTTTGGGCGGCGGCCCCAACCGGATCGGCCAGGGTATCGAGTTTGACTATTGTTGTGTTCACGCGGCTATGGCCATGCGCGAAGACGGATACGAAACGATTATGGTGAACTGTAACCCTGAGACTGTTTCGACTGACTATGACACGTCGGATCGCCTCTACTTCGAGCCGCTAACTCTGGAAGATGTACTTGCTATCGTTGAAGTTGAGAAGCCTCATGGCGTGATTGTCCAGTTTGGAGGTCAGACACCCCTTAAATTGGTCGATCAGCTTGAATCTGCGGGTGTGCCAGTCCTCGGTACAACTGCGGACGCGATAGACCGAGCTGAAGATCGAAAACGGTTTCAGGGATTGATCGAGAAGGTTGGGTTAAGGCAACCCTCAAACCGAACCGTCGATGAACCAAGTAAGGCGGCGCAAGCGGCAAATGAGATCGGCTACCCAATTATTGTTCGACCGTCCTACGTGTTAGGCGGTCGAGCGATGGAGATCGTTTACAGTCAGCAAGATCTTGAGCGATATATGGAATCCGCGTTCCAGGTATCGAATGCCTCACCCGTACTACTTGATCGTTTCTTGGATCAAGCAGTCGAGGTCGACGTGGACGCGGTATGTGATGGGGAGCGGGTTGTAATCGGCGCCATCATGCAGCACATCGAACAAGCCGGGATTCATTCCGGTGATTCCGCATGCTCTCTTCCCCCCTATCGACTGGATTCCAGCATTCAAAACGAAATACGTGATCAGGTGAAATCCCTGGCGTTGGAACTAGGCGTTATTGGATTGATGAACGTTCAAATGGCAGTTCAAGAAGAAAAGGTATACGTGTTAGAGGTCAACCCAAGGGCATCGCGTACTGTGCCATTTGTTTCAAAATCGGTTGGAGTCTCGCTAGCGAAAATCGCAGCCAGGTGTATGGCTGGTGAAAGTCTGGAAGCTCAGGGTTTTACCGAAGAAGTTGTTCCTGTCCACTACGCTGTTAAGGAATCCGTGTTCCCCTTTGCTAAATTCCCTGGCGTCGATCCGATCCTAGGGCCAGAAATGAAGTCAACTGGGGAAGTGATGGGAATCGGTGACTCATTCGGGGAGGCTTTTGCCAAAGCCACGTTGGCTGCTGGTGACATTTTACCGAACGGCGGGCTGGCATTTGTAAGCGTCAAGAAGTCCGATCAGCCCCATGTGGCGGCAGTCGCGAAGCAACTAACCACTTTGGGATTCAATATCATCGGAACAAAGGGAACAGCGAGAGCCATAAGAGACGCTGGCATAGATGCTGCGGTTGTCAATAAGGTTCGGGAGGGGCGACCGGACGTAACGGACCTTATAAAGAACGATGCACCAAGATTAATCGTGAATACGACGGAAGGTCGCCAAGCGATTCTCGACTCGGCGGTCATTAGACGTCTCGCTCTACGGTACAAAGTATGCTACACCACCACTCTCGCGGGGGCAGAGGCGTTGTGTGCTGCGATGCGACACGGGAACAGTAATCGGGTTAGAAACCTCCAGGAAATACAGCGAGGATTTTCAGCGTGAGTACACCCATGACGGTCGAGGGTGCAGCTAAACTCCGAGAAGAATTGACGCATCTCAAAAGCGTTGTGCGACCGTCGGTGACTCGTGCGATTGCTGAAGCTCGAGAGCATGGTGACCTGCGCGAGAATGCTGAATATCACGCCGCTAAAGAGCAACAGAGTTTTTCGGAAGGACGGATTCAAGAGATTGAAGCCAAACTGAGCGATGCTCAAGTTATTGACGTGAAGAAAATCACGCCGAGTGGGAAAGTTGTATTTGGTTGTACGGTAACTTTGGTAGTACGAGATAGTGATCAGGAAGTTCGGTACAAAATCGTAGGAGAGGATGAAGCTGACATTAAGGAGGATAAGATCTCGGTGTTGGCTCCGATGGCGAGGGCGATGGTTGGTAAAAGCCTTGGCGACAGCGTGGTTGTAAAGTCACCGGATGGTGATCGAGAATACGAAATCGATGGAGTTGAACATCTTTGAAAGTAGATTTCTTGAGGTTAATGCCCATACCGGGTGATGTTTGAGAGAGCGGGCCGACTTCCCTCGTTAGGACGATACAGCACAACAACCTTCCCTATTTGCTGAACAATCTTTGCGTCTGTCAATTGTGAGGCTTGGTTAGCGAGTTTGACTCGTAACTTTCGATCTACAATGTTCAACTGTACTTTGATCAATTCATGGTCCGAGATTGCGCGGTTCAATTCGGCAACGACGGCAGTGGATAAACCCAAGTTACCAATGATTACGATTGGCTTAAGATGATGCGCAATGGCCTTTAGTGCTTTTATATCGATGACTTGCAAATGTCCGCCCATATGATCTGTCGAAGTATCAAACACGAAACCTCGTAGGTTTTGTACGTCGAAGAATAATCTATCACTTGTAAACTCTCATTCCGCCCATATATTGGTTGATAGCGGGGGCTACTCGCCTGGTGTAGTCTATTGGGCCCGAAAAATGGCGTCCTGGTACCGCGTGCTGGGAGGATAAGTCTTTGAACGATATGGGAAAAAATCTCCTGCTTTGGCTAATTATCGCCGCGGTCCTTCTGACTGTGTTTAACAATTTTAGTGGGGTCAGCGAGCCACAGGAAGTGAGCTACTCCGAGTTTGTTGAGCAGGTCAACCGCAACGAGATTAGAAAGGTCGAATTCGATGGGCAAAATGAATATTTGACTGTGCATCGAAAGGACACTTCTCGTTTTAAGGTCATCATCCCGGCGCCAGACCCGAAACTGTTAGACGATTTAATGGAGCATGACGTCGAGGTTGTAGGGAAAGAAGCAGAAACCGAAGGTTTTTGGGCTCAGTTACTGATCGCAAGCTTTCCTATCCTCATCATTATCGCCGTCTTCATGCTGTTTATGAGGCAAATGCAGGGTGGTGTTGGTGGCCGCGGTGGGCCTATGGCATTTGGCAAAAGTAAGGCTCGATTACTATCGGAAGATCAAATCAAGACTACCTTTGCTGATGTTGCAGGCGTGGACGAAGCTAAAGAAGATGTGCAAGAACTCGTTGAATTTCTCATGGACCCGGGGAAGTTTCAGCGGTTGGGTGGTCGTATTCCCCGAGGTACGCTCATGGTCGGTCCACCGGGAACGGGTAAGACCCTGCTTGCAAAGGCAATCGCTGGCGAAGCCAAAGTTCCCTTTTTCACTATATCGGGCTCGGATTTTGTAGAGATGTTCGTGGGTGTTGGTGCCTCTCGAGTTCGCGATATGTTTGAACAGGCGAAGAAGCAGGCCCCTTGCATCATTTTCATTGATGAAATCGACGCAGTGGGTCGCCATCGTGGTGCCGGTTTGGGTGGCGGCCACGACGAGCGAGAACAGACACTTAATCAACTTCTGGTCGAGATGGATGGGTTTGAGCCCAATAATGGGGTCATTGTCATAGCAGCCACGAATAGGCCAGACGTTCTTGACCCAGCGCTATTGAGGCCCGGGCGCTTTGATCGGCAGGTCGTTGTCTCGTTGCCGGATATTCGGGGGCGCGAACAAATACTGAACGTTCATATGCGAAAAGTTCCGATCTCCGATGACGTTGAAGCTTCGATTTTGGCGCGTGGAACGCCGGGGTTTTCCGGCGCAGATCTAGAGAACATTGTTAACGAAGCTGCACTGTTCGCCGCCCGGGGCGGGAAACGTTTGGTGGAGATGGAGGAATTCGAAAAAGCCAAAGATAAGGTCATGATGGGCGCAGAACGTAAGTCCATGGTCATGTCCGAGAAAGAAAAGAGGAATACGGCCTATCACGAGGCGGGTCACGCGATTGTGGGGTATACGGTCCCAGATCACGACGAGCTGTACAAAATAACGATTGTTCCGAGGGGGAGAGCGCTGGGTGTCACCATGTTCTTACCAGAGGAGGATCGGTACAGCCATAGTCGCCGGTCGGTGGAGTCCCAAATTTGTTCGTTGTTTGGTGGTCGTATAGCCGAGGAATTGATAAGCGGTGCGGATGGGGTTACCACCGGAGCATCCAATGATATAGAGCGTGCTACTCAACTCGCGCGTAATATGGTCACCAAGTGGGGACTATCAGAAAAGATGGGTCCCTTGAAATATGACGATGATGAAGGGGAAGTTTTCTTGGGTATGTCGGCTGCTTCGCAATCGAAATCGATCTCATCTCAGACGGCGAGGGAAATTGACGAGGAGATCAAGAAAATAATCGATAGCTGCTATGAAACAGCAAAACAGATTCTGCAAGAAAACATCGAGAAACTTCACGTGATGGCAGACGCCTTGATGGAATACGAGACGTTGTCGCCAGCCCAAGTTGAAGACATCATGGCGGGGGCAAAGCCCCGGGCACCCGATGACGGTGGTAATGTTTCGGAGGCTGATAAGAACAAAAACAGCCAACACGGTTCCGTCGGAGATCCTCTAGAGGAAACTTAAGTTACCGTCAAACGAAGCATTTGATGGACCCCAAAATCAACGTGAGAATAGATGGTTTTATGGGTCATTTGGTCAGACTCGACTACGTCTTCCGTGCCTTGATCGGGAGGTATTTTGAATAAGCAGTATTTCGGGACCGATGGGATTCGTGGACGCGTAGGCGATGCCCTCATTAACCCCGACTTCTGTTTGAGACTGGGATGGTCTGCTGGTAGGACTCTCGCGGCAGAGGGACGACGTCCGCTAGTCATTCTCGGGAAGGACACAAGAAATTCTGGTTACATGCTCGAGTCGGCTTTAGAGGCTGGTTTCTCAGCTGCAGGAGTAGATGTTGCGTTGCTGGGTCCAATTCCTACCCCCGCGGTTGCGTATTTGACGCGCACGATGCGCGCCGATCTGGGGGTTGTTGTGACCGCTTCTCACAACCCATTTGATGATAATGGCGTCAAGTTTTTCGACGGCGAAGCTAACAAGCTCAGCGACTCGATGGAGTTGTCGATTGAGTCGGAGCTGGATACCGCGCTTTCTTCGATTAGCGCATCGGAATTGGGACAAGTATTTCGCGTAGACGATGCGCGTGGTCGATATGTTGAGTTCTGCAAAAGAACGATCGATACAAAGATGCGGTTTGATGGTTTACACGTTGTCGTGGACTGTGCAAACGGCGCCGGGTATGCAGTAGCCCCCCGCGTTTTTCGTGAGCTCGGCGCAGATGTTGTTGCGATTTCAGTCAATCCCGACGGTTCGAACATCAATAGGAATTGTGGATCAACTCACCCGGAGTTTCTCGGCGAAAAGGTTGTCGAATTAAGCGCAGACGTTGGAATAGCTCTCGATGGTGATGCTGACCGGGTGATCATGATTGATTCTGAGGGCGAGATTGTTGATGGCGATGAACTTATCTACGTGATTGCACTTTCGATGCAGATGAGGGGTCGGCTTTCAGGAGGCGTTGTTGGAACAGAAATGTCGAATGGCGGCCTTCATGCAGCCTTCAAAGATCTCGGTATTCCTTTCGAGAGAGCAAGCGTCGGTGATCGTCATGTTGTAGAGCTATTGCGTGACAGAGGATGGGAATTAGGTGGTGAAAGCTCTGGACACATTGTTTGTCTTAATTGGGCGAATACTGGCGACGGAATCGTTTCCGCACTCCAGGTTCTTTCCGAGATGGTCAAGCAAGATCGCTCGCTGGCAGACCTGAAGAGCGGGATGACCAAATTGCCCCAGGAACTGATTAACGTTCATGTTGAAGACCCGGAGGCTGCCTTGACTCATGCCAACGTTGTCCATGCAGTAAGTGAAGTCGAGCAACGGCTGGGGAATGATGGGCGAGTATTGGTCCGTGCTTCGGGCACTGAGCCACTGCTGAGGGTTATGGTTGAAGGTGGGAGTTACACGGACGTTCGTCGATATGTGGAGAAGATAGCGAACGTAGCAAGTACCTTAGGAAATAACCGAGCTAGAACTTAGCGTTCACAATAAGGAATGTGCTTGCTACTATCCTGGCCCCTTTGCGGATGCTGGAGGAGCGGTGCGCGCCCCAATGGTTGCTGCTAACTGGAAGATGAATGGTTCGGGTGCTATTTGTCGCGAATTCCTGGAGCATCTTAGTGTGGATGGGTTGGTTGACGTAGTGCTTTTCCCACCGTTTCTATATACGTCGAGATTGAGCAAAGGTTTTGAAGAGCGATCGATTTCTGTTGGGGTGCAGAATGTTTTTCATGCTAGAAGTGGTGCTTACACGGGAGAAATTGGTGCCGAAATGGCGGTCGATGCCGGTGCTATGTACGCGCTAGTTGGGCATTCCGAAAGACGTAACTTGTTTGGCGAGAGCGATGAGGTAGTTGCTGACAAATTTGTTGCATGCCAGCGTGCTGGGCTTACCCCGGTATTGTGCATTGGTGAATCTTTCGAAGAGAGAGCGGGTGGAGAGGCTGAATCTGTCGTCAGAAGACAGGTGGATGCTGTCCTAAGAGCTGCAGGTATTGAAGGTTTCGCGAATGCGGTTATTGCTTATGAGCCGGTTTGGGCGATTGGAACAGGTGAAACCGCCCGGCCGGATCAAGCCCAGTCGATGCACGCCTTCATTAGAGGTGTTCTGATGAAATTTGATACAGCCATTGCAACAAATATCAAGGTTTTATATGGCGGTAGCGTTAAAGCGAGTAATGCGCGTGAATTATTTGCGGAGCAGGATATCGATGGAGGTTTGGTTGGAGGGGCTTCGCTTGAAATTATGGAGTTCGAAAAAATTTGTAGAGCGGCATCGCGTTGAATATTGACACGCTTGAAACACTGTTACTGATACTTCTCATTTTGGATGCGGTAGCACTTACGGGCGTAGTGCTTATACAACAGGGCAAAGGGGCGGATATAGGAGCGGCTTTTGGCAGTGGCTCAGCCAACACGCTTTTTGGAGCACAAGGGACAACTTCGTTTATCACAAAGGTAACGGCATGGTTAGCCATTGGGTTTTTCTTTATCGCTTTCGGGCTCGCATACGTTGCCAGAGAAAAGGCGGATATGATTAGAGGGGTCGGGATGCCGGATGCCTTCGAGGAAGAGGCAACTTTGAAGGCAGGACGAGATTTTCCTTCCGGTAGCGAAAGTGAGGATCGTAGAGGATACGTGGATCCAGGGGACGAATTCCCTTCACTAGCACCCCAACCGATTGATCCTGAGTCGGATAGCCCGGTTGCACCGTAAACACATGCCGAAGTGGTGAAATTGGTAGACACGCTACCTTGAGGGGGTAGTGGGCTTATGCCCGTGGAGGTTCGAGTCCTCTCTTCGGCACCAATATTCTGACGCGGCCCTTCCGCTCAAGAGATCGCCCAGTTCGGTGGGTAGTTCCGGGGTAAATACGCGTGTTCCAGTTGAAAGTTTGTTGGACCACATTCTACGCGAGCATAGATTTATTGAGTGTTTAGAGGCGCATGAAGGA
Source organism: Pseudomonadales bacterium (assembly GCA_022448765.1). Lineage (GTDB taxonomy): Bacteria > Pseudomonadota > Gammaproteobacteria > Pseudomonadales > Azotimanducaceae > UBA11889. The sequence continues at coordinate 9,818 of JAKUTI010000003.1, read as the reverse complement.
AATCGATATCTTTTGGCGATGCCAGGTCACGAATAGAGATCCGAGCGCATTGTGAGAAGTGGTTTATGTAATAACGCTTTTGCTTCATTGCGTCCCGATATGACGCTACCTATAATCGCGCATCTCGCTGATGCGGGGTGGAGCAGTCTGGTAGCTCGTCGGGCTCATAACCCGAAGGTCGTGGGTTCAAATCCTGCCCCCGCTACCAACGAGCGAGGCTCAAAGTTGGGCCTTACGTTGGGTAGAGATTTAATGCTCCGATAGTGAGGTTGTCGGGCATGCACGTCGTTATGGAGTGCAGCTTGTTATTGGGTAATGGGCGTAAGCCCATTTTTTGTGAGTGGAACATTGGCAGCTAGTGAATAGACGAGTCAGAGATATTGAAGAGCTTATCGCGCCGACCATTGGTGCGATGGGCTATGAGTTGTGGGGAATCGATACTAGTGGCGTCGGTTCGCATGAAAGAGTCTGTGTCTATATTGATTCGGGTTCGGGAATTGCGTTACAGGATTGCGAGGCCGTGAGCCGTCAATTAAGCGGGCTTCTAGATGTCGACGATTCATTTAACGATTCGTATACGCTTGAAGTCTCCTCGCCTGGGTTAGATCGAATCTTGTTCAAAGATGATCAATTTCGTATGAATATTGGACAATGGTTGAATATCCGGCTGGAAGTTCCGTTGGATGGCCGTCGACGAGTCGAAGGACTGCTCGTTAGAGTGGAGAATGGTGAGCTAGTTTTGTCCGTCAACGATGACGAGTACTTGATTCCGCTCGAGCGGGTAAGACGGGCGCGCATCGTGCCTCAATTTGATTAGGGTCAGCTTGATGCTAACGAAAGACATACTTAGCGCTGTAGATTCAGTCTCGAACGAAAAAGGTGTATCGAAAGAAATTGTTTGTGACGCGATCGAGGTGGCTCTTGCGACAGCAACGAAAAGGCGGCGTCGAGACGACGCTGAATTTCGAGTTTCAATCGACTGGGAGACCGGCGATTACGAAACTTTCAGGACCTGGTTGGTGGTTGATCCAGGCGAGTTAGATGAAGAAGACCCCTTTAATCCAGACGCTCAACTAGCCCCCGAGGAAGCGAAAGACAAAGACCCTAGTCTTGGGATTGGTGATGTTTGGGAAGAGCCGGCTGAATCGGTCGCGTTTGGTCGAATCGTTGCTCAAACTGCTCGCCAAGTAATCATGCAGAAAGTTCGGGAGGCTGAGCGAGAAAAGGTCATACAGGAGTATATGCCAAGGGTTGGCGAGCTAGTAAGCGGAATTGTCAAGAAAACCTCGCGCGATTCGGTCATCGTTGATCTCGGTAATAATGCGGAGGCTGTTTTACTCCGAGAACACCTGATTCCGCGAGAAACTTTTCGTATGGGCGATCGTATGCGTGCGTTTCTTCTTGAAGTGCGTCCTGATGCTCGCGGTCCACAGATCATTTTGACGCGAACCTCGTCAGCGATGCTGATAGAACTCTTCAAGCTTGAAGTACCAGAAATTGCGGAAAGCGTAATCGAGATTCGAGGGGCGGCGAGAGATCCGGGTTCGCGGGCGAAGATAGCGGTCACGACGAACGATGGGCGAATAGATGCGGTGGGAGCATGCGTCGGCATGCGAGGATCTCGAGTCCAGGCGGTTTCTGGAGAACTAGCAGGGGAAAGGGTCGACGTAGTTTTATGGGATGAGAATCCCGCACAACTAGCTATTAATGCGATGAGCCCAGCGGAAGTTGCATCGATTGTTATGGATGAAGACGCGCATTCTATGGATATAGCTGTTGCGGAAGATAACCTTGCGCAAGCGATTGGGCGGGGTGGGCAGAATGTCCGGCTTGCTACCGAATTGACCGGCTGGAGACTGAACATCATGACCGAAGATGAGGCAGTTCAGAAGCAACAGGATGAGGCCCAACAATATGTGGCTAATTTTATGACTGCACTATCAGTCGATGAGGATGTGGCAGCTGTGCTTGTTGAGGAGGGGTTTACGACTGTTGAAGAGGTGGCATACGTACCGCTCGAGGAGCTCAGCGCTATCGATGGATTTGACGAAGAAATCGTTGACGAATTGCGGAATCGTGCTAAGGACGCGATGCTTACTAGAGCGATTGCTTCGGAAGAACAACGGGATGGTAATGAGCCGCAAGAGGATCTGTTAACGATGCAAGGCATGACCGACGAGTTGGCTAGGTCGATGGCGGCAGCTGGCGTAACTTCCATGGAGGACTTGGCAGAATTAGCGATACCCGAGCTAATTGAAATCGTTGAAGATCTGGACGAAGACGAAGCGGCTGATCTCATCATGACGGCTCGTGCACCGTGGTTCGAAGAGACTGATGTCAAAGAGCCAAACTAATTCTAAGCAGAGACACGCATGGCTGAGGTAACGGTAAAACAACTCGCTGAGACCACCGGTGTTCCAATCGAGAAACTGCTAAAACAAATGCACCAGGCCGGCTTACCTCAGAGCGAAGAAGCCGATCTCGTGTCGGATGAAGATAAACAAGGCCTGTTGGCTTTCTTAAAAGGCGGGCAAAGCGCCGAGTCTAAAACCGTCTCCCCCAAAAAAATTACGTTGAAAAGACGCGCTCAGAGCACTCTGAAAATGGGCAAGGGTGGTCGTGGCGTAAAAGTTGAGACGCGTCGTAAACGGACCTACGTGAAACGCGCTGAAACTGAATCGGTAACAGATGGCGAGTCGAGCGTGTCGGATTCCGAGATCGTGACGGATCCGAGTCATCTTCAAATCGAAGCGGAGCGGATTCGTTTGGAGGAGGAGCGTCGACAAACAGCTGAACAAGAAGGTAGGGCCGAAGCCACTCGCAAAAAGGAAGAAGCTGAACTGCGAGAAAAGGCGGAGTTAGCCGCAGAAAGTGAACCCGATGCCGAACAGGTACAAGCTAAGGATGAATCGAAATCTATTGCGGGAGCAAAAGTTAGAGAAGAAAAAGCGGAGATAGACGCTGTTGCCCAAGCCGCGGCGCAGGCGCAGGCGCAGGTGCAGGCGGCGGAAAAGGGAAATAAAAGGGGCAAGAGTCAAAGTCGCGATCGTGATCGCGATCGGTCTGGGCTTCCAAGTGGAGAACGAACCCGTCGGCGTGAGTTGTCATTAAAGAAAGAATCTCGCCGGATGAAGCAGCGAGTAGCACTTCAGCAAGAAAAACAAGGGGGAGAGTTCTCCAAGCCGCTAGACGAAATTCGGAGAGAAGTTGAGATTGGTCAATTGGTTTCTGTTGGCGACCTCGCACAGCGGATGTCAGTCAAAACGGGAGAAGTTATCAAGACACTTATGGGAATGGGTGTCATGGCAACTATTAATCAGACTATCGATCAAGACACCGCTGTCTTGGTGGTCGAGGAAATGGGCCACAGCGTGAGGATTGTTGCTGAGGACCAGATAGAACAAGAATTAGAAGAGTCCTTGAAAGTAGAGGGCGAACTAGTCTCGCGATCCGTCGTTGTAACGGTCATGGGGCATGTCGACCATGGGAAGACTTCGCTTTTAGACTACATACGGAAGTCGCGTGTTGTTGCAGGTGAGGCGGGCGGAATTACTCAACACATTGGCGCATACCTTGTGGAAACTCCCCATGGGGACATTTCTTTCATAGACACGCCCGGTCACGCGGCGTTTACTGCGATGCGCGCTCGTGGCGCGATGGCGACGGACGTCGTCATTCTCGTGTGCGCTGCGGATGATGGAGTCATGCCCCAGACCGAGGAAGCTGTCCAGCATGCAAAAGCCGCCGAGGTGCCGCTAGTTGTCGCAGTCAACAAAATCGATTTAGAGGGGGCTGACCCGGAACGAGTTCGAAACGAACTCGCCGCGATTGACGTCATACCAGAAGAGTGGGGTGGAGATACTCAGTTTGTGAATGTTTCTGCCGAAACGGGTGAGGGTATTGAAGCGCTTCTTGAGGCGGTGAATTTACAAGCCGAAATTCTAGAGCTGAAGGCCGTCATCGACGCACCGGGGCGTGGCGTTGTAATCGAATCAAAATTAGAACGAGGACGAGGACCAGTAGCACCCGTCTTAGTCCAGAACGGAACGCTGTGCCAAGGCGACGTAATTATTGCAGGAGAGACATTCGGCAAAGTAAGAGCTCTAGTGAACGACCAGGGTCAGACCATAGTGAGTGCTGGTCCATCCATGCCGGTCGAGGTTCTTGGATTAAACGGAACTCCTGATGCGGGCGATGACTTCTCAGTGACAGCAGACGATCGAAGTGCCCGAGAACTAGCGGAGTTTCGTGCCGATCGGAGTCAAGAACAGCGTCAAGCACTGCAGCAAGCGGCCAAGTTAGACAATATGTTTGCAAACCTTGGGAAAGGTGAAAAAAGAATCCTCAAATTGGTTTTAAAGACAGATGTACGTGGTTCCCTCGAGGCTATAACGCAATCTTTTGCCGAGATTGGCAATGAGGAAGTGCAGGTAAATGTGCTGGGCTCGGGTGTAGGGGGCATATCCGAATCGGATGCCACGATGGCTATGACTTACGATGCGGTCGTTTTTGGTTTTAATGTAAGGGCGGATAATTCAGCGAAAGAATTGATCGAGAAAGAAGGGATCGAACTCAGGTATTACAGTGTCATCTACGAATTGCTCGACGATGTTAAGACGATACTAGAAGGTATGCTGGCTCCGGAGATTCGTGAAGAAATCGTAGGTACTGCGGAAGTGCGGGATGTATTCGAATCTCCGAGATACGGCCAAATAGCGGGTTGTATGGTGGTCGAAGGAACCATGTTTCGTAACAAAAGCATCCGCGTATTGAGAGAGAATGTTGTGATCTACGAAGGCGAATTAGAGTCACTTCGGCGATTCAAAGATGATGTAGGCGAGGTTAGAAATGGCCTTGAGTGTGGTATCGGCGTGCGTAACTATAACGATGTTCGATCGGGTGACAAAATTGAAGTTTTTGACACCTCAGAAGTTGCAAGAGCGCTGTGAAACTGGCTTCGCGTGAACACCGGACAAGTGGCCGAGAGCTTCGTGTTGGAGACTTTTTGCGTAAGGAACTCGCGGAAGCCGTTCAACGTGAAATGCGCGATCCAAGGGTTGGCATGTTGTCTATCACGGACGTCGTAGTTAGTAGGGACCTCTCTTATGCTGATGTCTATTTCACTACCGTTTCGGCTCAACAAGAAAAAGATAAAGATGAGGTCCTGCGCGCACTGCAAGGTGCCGCCGGCTTCCTGCGTTCGGTTTTAGCCAGACGCCATGGTATGCGGACCACTCCTGCACTACGCTTCCATTACGATGACTTGATCCAAAGTGGCCCTGAGCTCGAAGCATTAATTGATCGGGCGGTAGCTTCCGATCATGGACGAGATGACTGCGTACCGCGCTCGGAAACTTTAAATGGGGCGTAGTCGAAAAGGTCGAGATGTCAGCGGAGTTATTGTTTTGGATAAACCGCAGGGCATAACTTCCAGCGCAGCGGTCCAACGTGTCAAGTCGTTATTTGGAGCGCGAAAAGTTGGGCACACGGGGAGTCTTGATCCACTGGCGACCGGAGTATTGCCCCTTTGTTTTGGAGAGGCGACCAAGTTTTCCAGGTTCTTGCTTACTTCCGACAAGACATACTGGGTGAAACTTAAATTGGGTATTCGGACGGCAAGCGGTGATGCGGACGCCGACATAGTTAAACGGCGGAGTATCGAAAATGTTACCGAGGATCGCGTCGAGCAAGCGCTGGAGGGTTTCCGAGGAGAAATCGACCAGATTCCTTCCATGTACTCAGCGATTAAGTACCAGGGGAAACCTCTTTATCAGTATGCTCGAGAAGGTGTTGACGTCGAGAGAGAATCACGACGGATAACCGTTTATTCCATCGAATTGTTAACGTTCCTGGGGTCTGAAATAACGTTGCAAGTGCACTGCAGTAAGGGCACGTATGTTAGGACCATAGCGGACGATCTCGGTGAACAACTGAAATGCGGGGCTCACGTTGTGGAATTACGCCGGCTCGTGGCAGGACCCTTCAAGGAATCAGATTCGGTGACATTGGGCGAAATTGAAAGTGCTCGGACCGAGGGTCGACTAGACACGTTGCTCGCTCCTGTTTCGAGTGCAGTAAGCCAATGGCCGAGCGTTCGTTTGAGTGAAGCTTCGGCGTACTATCTACGGCAAGGTCAACCGGTTGTGGTACCGCACGCACCCGCCGAAGGTTGGGTTCAATTGCGTGAGTCGGGTGCTAACGCTAACGATGAATGGTTTTTGGGGATGGGAGAAATTATTGAGGACGGTCGCATAGCGCCGCGTCGCCTCATTTTCGGAGGAAGGGAACTGTAAATATGCGTGGTTCCACCTTCCGTATTTTAAGCATATTGGAGAAATCTGATGGCTCTTAGTGCCGAAGAAAAAAATAGGATCGTAGAAGAATATCGATTGAGTGATAACGACACCGGATCGCCAGAAGTTCAGGTAGCGTTACTGTCACAGAACATAAATTCCCTGCAGGAACATTTTCGTGATCACACGAAAGATCACCATTCCCGTCGGGGATTAATTCGGATGGTCAATCAAAGAAGGAAACTTCTAGATTATCTTAGAGGCAAGGATCGAAAACGTTATGCCGCGCTTATTGAGCGCTTGGGACTCAGAAGATAGCCCGCTATAGGAGAGGCAATTGAACAAGATTAGAAAAGAGTTCGAGTACGGTGGACACAAAGTTTCGCTAGAGGCAGGCAGCGTCGCAAAACAGGCGTCGGGTGCTGTGGTTGCGTGCATGGGAGATACAGTGGTTCTCTGTACTGTGGTCGCGATGCCTGACGCAAAACCCGGACAGGATTTTTTCCCGCTAACGGTTAACTATCAAGAGCGTACGTACGCGGCAGGCAAAATCCCCGGCAGTTTTTTTCGTCGAGAAGGACGTCCCAGCGAAAAAGAAACCCTGACATGTAGACTCATAGACCGTCCCATTCGCCCACTGTTTCCGAAAGGGTTTATGAACGAAGTACAAGTCATACCTACTGTGATGTCAGTGGATAAGGATATGGATCCCGACATTATCTCCATGATCGGGACGTCGGCTGCGCTGGCAATTTCGGGCGTACCGTTTGCGGGCCCGATCGGCGCAGCAAGGGTCGGACTCGAGCAAGGCCAATATCTTCTCAATCCTGGATACGAGGCGTTAGCGGACTCCAAGCTCAACATGGTTGTGGCTGGAACCGAGTCGGCAGTGCTGATGGTGGAGTCGGAAGCTGCCGAATTGTCGGAGGATCAAATGCTCGGGGCGGTGCTTTTTGGGCATCAAGAAATGCAAGTTGCGATTAAAGCTATAAGTGAAATGGCGTTGGATGTGGGGAACGAAGCGTGGGAATTTGTCCCGCCGATAGAGAATGAGGAATTAACGAACAATGTGAGACAAGCGTTCGGTGACGGTCTTGGAGAGGCATATCGAGTCACGGACAAAAAGACTCGGCTAAAACGAGTGCACGAACTTCGCGACGATGCCGTCGTTAAATTTGAAGGAGAAAGTGATCCCAAAGATGTGTCCTCTGCCTTCGGCGAGCTCGAAAAGAAAATTGTTCGTGAGCGGGTTTTGAACGGTGAACCTCGCATAGACGGTCGAGATCTCAAGACGGTGCGACCGATCAGTGTTGAAGTTGGAACGCTTCCTAAGACGCATGGGTCGGCATTGTTTCAGCGTGGGGAGACCCAAGCCATCGTTGTGACGACGCTTGGGCCTCTGCGTGACGCGGCGATGATCGATGCCTTGGAAGGGAATTTTAAGGATCACTTCATGTTGCACTACAACTTTCCCCCTTATTGTGTAGGCGAGGCTGGTTTCATGGGCGGGCCGAAGCGACGTGAAATTGGGCATGGGCGTCTAGCACGCCGAGGTATAGCAGCCGTTTTGCCGAAACAAGATGACTTCCCATACACGCTTCGAGTCGTCTCCGAAATTACAGAGAGTAATGGCTCGAGTTCCATGGCGAGTGTTTGTGGTACGTCTCTGGCGTTAATGGACGCTGGCGTTCCTATCTCCAACGCCGTTGCGGGAGTGGCCATGGGACTCGTTAAAGACGGAAATCGGTACGCGGTGCTTACTGACATTTTGGGCGATGAGGATCATTTGGGAGACATGGATTTTAAGGTTGCGGGAACTATGCGAGGAGTCACGGCCTTGCAAATGGACATAAAGATCCAAGGAGTGACAGAGAACATCATGGAAGATGCCCTCAATCAGGCTCACGATGCAAGAATTCACATCTTGGGCGAGATGAGTAAAGTCATTTCCGAGCCACGCGCAGATGTATCAGAAAATGCACCTTCGATGGTCGTGTTGAAAGTCCATCCGGATAAAATTCGCGATGTAATTGGTAAGGGCGGTGCCACGATTCGAGGAATTACAGAAGAAACGGGTGCGGACATCGATATCGAGGATGATGGTAGCGTTCGGATTTATGCCGATAGCGCCGAGTCAAAGAATGCGGCCGTATCGATGATTGAGGAAATTACAGCCGAAGCGGAAATCGGGAAAATTTATAATGGACGTGTCGAACGAATCGTCGATTTCGGGGCTTTCATAAGCATCCTTCCAGGTAAGGATGGGTTGTTACACATTTCTCAAATTGCTGAAGAGCGAGTCGAAAAAGTTTCAGACTATCTGGAAGAAGGCCAGAACGTTGACGTAGTAGTTCTAGATGTTGACCAACGTGGTCGAATCAAGCTCTCGATGCGCGAAGTAGAAAGTTCGGGTTAAAGTCCTCCTTCGGATTAAGTTCCCGGTCGGTTGTTCAACAGGTCCGCGACGACACTGGGTTCGGCTAACGTGGATGTATCGCCCAGATCGTCTACTTCGTTTGCGGCAATCTTACGTAAGATGCGCCGCATGATTTTCCCGGAGCGTGTTTTTGGTAGCCCTGGAGCCCACTGGATCACGTCGGGTTTGGCGATCGGTCCAATTTCCGCTCTGACTAGATCTAGCAAATCGTCGAGCAAATCGATTGTGGGTTCAATACCGGACATCAAGGTTACGTACGCGTAAATACCTTCTCCTTTGATTTCGTGGGGAAAACCAACTACTGCTGCTTCGGCCACGGCTTCGTGGAGAACGAGCGCACTTTCGACCTCCGCGGTTCCCATACGATGCCCGGACACGTTGATGACGTCGTCGACGCGACCCGTGATCCAGTAATAGCCGTCTTGATCTCGTCGCGCGCCGTCGCCCGTGAAATAGAACCCTTTGTAGGTGGAGTAGTACGTATCGATAACCCGCTGATGGTCTCCGTATACGGTTCTTATCTGGCCGGGCCAAGTTGTCGTTATGATGAGGTTACCGGACGCCTCTTTGTCTTCAATTATGACGCCGTGCTCGTCCATCAATGCCGGCACAATACCAAAGAAAGGCAGTGTCGCAGATCCCGGTTTGAGCGCGATAGCACCAGGAAGTGGTGTGATCATGACTCCTCCTGTCTCAGTCTGCCACCAGGTGTCGACAATGGGACAACGCCGATTACCTACTATCTCGTGGTACCACTCCCAAGCCTCGGGATTAATCGGTTCACCCACGCTTCCTAAAATTCGTAAGGACTCTCTCGATGTTGTTGTGACGAATTCATTTCCCTGACCCATGATCTGTCGAAGAGCAGTGGGAGCCGTATAAAAAATATTTACGGCGTGCTTGTCGACGACCTGCCAAAATCGAGAAGCATCTGGGTACGTGGGGACTCCCTCGAACATTAGAGTTGTTGCACCGTTAGCGAGGGGCCCATAGACGATATAGGAGTGCCCCGTAATCCAACCGACATCTGCGGTGCACCAAAACGTCTCACCTTCCTGGTAATCGAACACGTACTTGTGCGTCATGGC
>JAKUTI010000299.1 GCA_022448765.1 Pseudomonadales bacterium | reverse complement strand
GCCGTCTGGATTCTGTTGATACCAACGTCGATTATGGTAGCTCCCGGCTTGATCCACTCGCCTTGAATGAGTCTTGGGCTGCCAACCGCGGCGACAAGTATGTCTGCCATCCGGCATAGCTTGGGTAGATCCTTCGTTTGTGAGTGAGCAACGGTGACCGTGCAGTCTTCCGACAACAATAGCTGAGCGAGCGGTTTGCCGACGAGGCGAGACCGACCGACAACTATTGCATGGAGTCCAGAAAGATCTCCGAGATAATCTCGTAGCATAGTGATGCAACCCAGTGGAGTGCAGGGGGTCAAACCGCCTTGGGATAATAGACGCCCCATATTCTGGTCATGTAGGCCGTCGACGTCTTTCTCTGGGCTAATTTGGCTGATCACGTGATCGATATCGATGTGATCGGGCAGTGGTATTTGTACGAGGATCCCGTGAACGGACATGTCCGTATTTAGGTCGCGTATCAAATCCAATACGAACTCTTCTTTTGTTGCGGTGGGAAGGCTGTGTTCAAAGGAACGTAGACCAACTTCAGCCAGTCCCCTTAATTTGTTTCGTAAATAGATCCCACTCGCAGGATCGTCCCCGACTGATATTACGGCCAGGCCCGGAATGAGTCCGTGTTCGTTGTGAAATGCCTCGACTCGGGCTTTAACCGCCGTACGTAGTCTTTTGGCGATTGCTTTTCGGTCTATATCTGATGCGACCATCGGGCGGCTCTGTGCGAAGCGGTGGGTTTCGATTAGTCGGTATTACCCTATCATCGTGTTTTGGTGGACGCTTGAACGCGGCAGATCTTTAAAGTGAAGAGGATGCACCTTTCGTATGCTGGACTCTTTCACCTAGATGCTCGCTGACGGAGCGTATGGTTTCCAAGATTGAAATTGATTCGATCAGATGCTTTATTTGTCACTTGCTAAGGTATCGAATGTCTCAATCACTACTAATCAAGGGGAGCTTTGTGAAAATCCGATCCTCGATAATCGCTCTTTCTTTCTTATTTGTTGGTCCTTGTGTGCAGGTTACCGTTGCGGACGACGGAACAATCGCGGAGTTGGCTCTCATCGTGATGGAACTGAAACATTTTCCTAGTGATTCGGCCAAAGCTTCATTGGTCGCAATCGCGGAAAATCCCGATAGTGATGATGCCGAACAACATCTCGCTAGGGCGATTGCCAATATTCAGCACAAGGTCACATCAGTAGACAGCGCGCGTCTGAGCGCCATTATTCAAGACGACTCTTCATCCGATGGTGCCCGCGCCCTCGCGAGGGTAGTAAACGGGATCAATCATTTTCCGAGCAAACGTGACCAAGAAGTATTACGGACGTTGGCTTCTCGGTAGGGACTTCAACCCAGAGGGTAAGGCGGCCACTCTCGGCGTGTTTGCACCTGCGTTCTTTCCGAAACCTTGAACGCTAGTTTGACGCGGCTTAATCCCCTATTTCTTAAGCGAAGGGATCAGTCCCCGTGTCTGTCATAGCCTTGGTGTGTTCCCTATTCGGACCATCGGCACTGAACGGGTACATGTGCTGGCCAAGAACTCTATCAAGTTCTGGATGTTTCGCGAGGTATTCTGGGGTGAGTTCGTTTTCCCACATGTGAATGCGCTGCATGTGGCGGCGCATGAAAACTTGTACCAACGTGACGCGTAGACCAGGAGTGGTACGCGGTACCGATGCGTGCCATGTCGCACCGTTCCAGATGGCAAGCGAGCCTGCGGCGCCGACCAACGGAAACGTCTTAAACGGCGTTGTTTCGATATCTTCCTCATGCGGAAGCGTGGCGCGTCCGAACCGGTGGCTTCCCGGGACAAAAATTGTCGGTCCATCCTCGGCACCATGGTAGTCCGTGCAGAGCCAGGATGCGTTGGCGACGTGGGCAATGTGACCGCCGCCTGGTGGAATGCCGTGGGAGTCGCTGTGCAAACGCAAAGTTTGGCCTTCGTTGTCACCTGCGACCGATTGCGGTTTGATGATCCATGTTTGTCCGCTCAATACGGCGCTCTGGCCGCAAAGCCAGCGTACGAGCGCAAGCATGCGTGGGTTCGTGGCGGCTTCAGCAAATGCGTCGTCTTCCGGTAACAAAGCCCATGACTTTCCAGTCTTCTCCTTGTCGGGAGCGGCGATCTTGTAATCGTCGATGCTAATGCCATTACGCTTTTCACATGTGCGCAGAATCGCATCTCGGAGTCTGGACACGAAGTCATCGTCGACGCCCATCAACTCCTTTGGAACAACGGTCATTCCGTAGGCTTCGAGCTCGACCACGTGTTTGAATAAGCCGAATTTCTCCAATTCCTGCATTAGAGGATCAACGTGCGGTGAGGTCCCGTACTCAGAAATATCCATATCCCATCTCCCCGAACCAGCTACATCAATCAGCACATACTAGACTGCTTGATGAACTAATCCCAGTAGGATTAGGACGGGTATTGCCAGGTACCACATAAAAAAGATTA
>JAKUTI010000298.1 GCA_022448765.1 Pseudomonadales bacterium | reverse complement strand
GACCCCGACGGCAACAAAGCAGTCTTTTTCCATATGGGCTAGAACTGAAACCTGAACGGCCTCATATAGGGGAAGCCGATAAACGACGGGCGGATCCATCTTCATATCTACGGGCGTGTGCAAGGCGTGGGCTATCGACAATCCGCTCAAAGCCAAGCAACCAATTTGGGAGTTCGCGGGTGGGTTCGCAACTTGCCGGACGGGAGCGTCGAGCTAGTTGCCGAAGGAGCTGATGCTGCCATTAAAGAATTCCTCAGCTGGTGCCATCATGGGCCCCGTTTTGCCAAGGTCATGCACGTTGAGCGATCTGACGAGGAGCCCGTGGGCGAATCGCGAGGATTTCAAATCGTCGACTAGGCGCAGCCAAATACGGATACCACCACCGTTGTAATTAATCCGTTACAAACTCACCATCAACGTAATCGGTTCGAAAGAATGAGAGGTAACTTGCTAGTCAATCTACAAAGCGATGAAAACCCACAGATCCGACAAGTTGGGGGCAAAGCGGCGTCGCTCATTCGGCTAACTCAAGCCGGGTTTTCCGTCCCGACTGGTAGTGTCCTGACGACAGACTTTTTTGCGCCTTGGGTCGAACAAGTAGAACAGCACCCCCGTTGGCACCACGTTGTGTCCGCTTTAAATAATATTCGAACACCCCACCCAAACGCTAAAGATCGAGAGAGCCTTACCCACGCGTGTAACGAACTCAAACAAACCACGACAGATTTTGCTTTCACCCAGGCACAGCGCTCGGCGCTGGACGAAATCCGCCGCGGGCCAGAAGATCATCGCTTTGCGATACGTTCATCATCTCCAGAGGAAGATCTAGCGAACGCTTCTTTTGCGGGCCTCTACGAGACGGTATTGAACGTCACATCCAGTACACTTGAGGCGGCAGTTGGTCAATGTTTTCGTTCTAGCCTGGATGCCCGCGTCCTTATCTACAAACGCGAAATGCAATTTGATCAATTCTCTCCTTCGATCGCGGTGGTGGTCCAACGACAAATCGAGAGCGATGTTGCGGGCGTCGCTTTTTCCATCAATCCGCTCAACAACGACTTTGACGAGCTCTTGATCAACGCGAGTTGGGGGTTAGGCGAAGCGCTCGTGTCGGGTGACATAACCCCGGATTCCCTCGTGATCGACAAAGTTGATGGCCACCTGATTGAAAATCATCGAGGTGATAAAGGCGGCATACGGTCCGATGAAGATTGTTTGAATCGGGCTCAAACACTTGCACTAGCGGAAGCCGTTTCCCGGATTGAGACGCTTTACGAAGAACCCGTCGATTTCGAATGGTCGTTTTTCAAGAACGATTTGTATGTCTTGCAAGCGAGACCAATCACCACTTACGTGCCGTTGGCAAAAGAGCTGCAAACAGAGCCCGGTACCCAACGGATGTTGTACTTCGATCGATCACTCGCCGATGGCATGACCATGAGTGGACCCATATCGCCTCTCACCATCGATGGTATTGAGGTTCCCATCCGGGAACTCGTCGCCTACGTTATCCCCGGACTCAAATCCGGGGATTTCGATCTTACCCACGCCGGCGTGAACGTGAGCGGCTCCCGCATTTACATGAACCTATCGATGTATATGCCGCTTATAAAGAACGAAGGCATGGCAACCCTCATGGCGAGTATCAATACAACGCTTGCCGACATGTTAGTGGGCAATGATCTCGAACCCTACCGCATGAGCGAGCGACCCCATTTCTTGCGGTATCGCTCACTCTTCCGACACCTGCCTCCGATTATCTGGAGAGTACGGACGGTGATCACGAGCGCGGTCAAACCGCTACTAAAACCACAAAAATTTTTGCGTGACTACGACGACGCGATCGATAGCTTTGACGAATGGTTATCGCAGCCAATCGACTATGGGCAGCCGTTCAAAGAACAAGTGATGGAAAGCTACTTAAGGTTTTGGGAGGCGACTGAAGCGTCAACTTACCCCGCGTTAATTTCCTTTATGTATGCCAATGAAACGATCAAGCGGCTTGGCCGATCGGTCTCGGTCGACAACGGCGTTCTCGTGGACTCAATTTGTCGAGGCTACCCAGACGACCAGATCGTGCAGATGGGATTGATGATGTTCGACCTCGCGAAAGCTCTACCCAAGCAACTCTTTGAGGACCTTGGCGCATTGGAGAAGCAACTCGAAACGCGTTCACTGGACCCCAAATTCCTATCTCAATGGGACGCATTTACGGAACAATTCGGTTGTCGTGGACCTCTCGAAATGGAATGGGCCAACCCGAAATACGGTGAAAAACCTCGTTTAGCGCTGGAGCAGATCGCCATGATCGCCAACGCAGGCGGGACATTCGATCCACACGAAATCCAGCGCGAATTGATTGGGGAACGTGAGCAAGCGTACGAACGTCTCACCCAGTTATTGCCAAAACGTAAGCAAAAACGCTTGGCCAAGGCGTATGAAACCCTATTACTTCATTCACGATCGCGCGAACTCA
>JAKUTI010000297.1 GCA_022448765.1 Pseudomonadales bacterium | reverse complement strand
TGCCGCGGCGTAACGACTTGAACGAGAAGACGGCGGGCAAGTTCTGGCACTACATGACGGGCTGGACACGTGCGGCGCTGGGCAGCGGCACTCCGGTGCTGGTCTTCGGCCCTGGCGGTGAACGTTGGATACGGCCACCTCTTTCAGCACTACCGCTCCAGCGTTCCGAACACCGCCTGTGTCACTACGGCCTACGCTTCGACCCGACCGCGTTGAACACCAGCGGCCGGTCGATCGTTGCGGCTTCGCACCCGGTGAGGAGTTTGAGCCGATGCTCGATGATATGTTCCCGCTGACCTCGGCGCCCAGTCCGTAAATCGTACTCAAGCGTAGTTGGTCTGGTTGCAACGCGAAGCGCATCCGCCATCAATTGCTCGCTGAGGAGCGACCGTCCGAGGTTAGTGTGAATTACCGTTCCGGTTAGGTTAAAAACGGTCTCATAGCTGTGTCCGATGTGAGCTCGAAGCCATGCCGTAATTGGTTCGAGATACTCTTCGGGGAGCGTTGCCCAACTCGATAATTGCGAACGGTCACGTTCGGGTGCTTGTACCTCGCGGATGGCATTGGCAACTGTAGCGGCGCCCCATTGTTCTACCAGGGACGCTATTTGCGGTGCTCGGAGCACCTGATCGACCCCCGGTAATTTACGACGTTGATTGCTTTTTTCGACCACAAGGAGAGCTTACCAGTATCGTTCTCAAGGAATGTGATTCGAGTGTACGAATGCTCAAGCTATCGGAAATGCGGTAATGTCATCGCTTCGAAAGCGGAGGTTGCGCGATGGCAGATAGTAGGCGGTTGGCGTTTGTTGGTCTTGGCGTCATGGGCTATCCCATGGCAGGTCATCTTGCTGCTGCTGGGCACCAGGTGGTCGTATATAACCGGACTCAAAACCGGGCCGAGCGCTGGTGTGCCGAACACGACGGATCGATGGCCACGACACCACGCGACGCGGCGACTGGTGCGGAAATTGTGTTTATGTGTGTGGGCAATGATGACGATGTGCGTAGCGTTGCGTTATCCGATAACGGTGTGATGGCGGGGGTTGAGGCAGGGGCTATCGTTGTTGACCATACCACCGCATCGGCGGAATTGGCCGTCGAGTTGGAGCAAGTGGCTAATGCGAATAATGCTGATTTTTTGGACGCCCCCGTCAGTGGCGGTCAGGCAGGTGCAGAAAATGGACAGCTCACGATCATGCTTGGCGGTGCGGAGGCGGTCTTCGCGCGAGCAGAAAACGTAATCGCATGTTACGCCAAGTCGGCGCGATTAATGGGCGTCGTCGGTTCTGGTCAATTGACAAAAATGGTCAACCAAGTCTGCATAGCGGGGATCCTACAAGGGCTTTCTGAAGGACTTCATTTGGCTGAAAAAGCGGGTCTCGACCTAGACGATGTTGTGGATGTCATATCAAAAGGGGCGGCTCAATCCTGGCAAATGGATAATCGGGCAGGGACGATGGCCAAGCGCGAATTTGAGTTCGGTTTTGCGGTGAATTGGATGCGTAAGGATCTCGATATCGCGCTTGCAACTGCCCGAAAAGTGGGGGCGCGAATGCCTTTGGCTGGGCTCGTGGATCAATTTTATGCCGATGTTCAGGCAATGGGTGGAAGTCGCTGGGACACCTCGAGCTTGATCGAGCGGTTGCGTCGAGTGGAAGAGTAGGCCGGACGAGTCAGCGTTCGTTGATCGGGACAAAGTCACGCGAGCCCGATCCGGTATACAACTGTCGTGGACGCCCAATCTTGTAGGGGACGCTGACCATCTCTTTCCAGTGTGCGATCCAGCCTGGGGTTCGTCCCGTCGTGAAAATCACGGTGAACATCTCGGTGGGAATGCCGATGGCTTTTAAGATAATGCCGGAGTAGAAGTCGACGTTTGGGTACAAACGTCGGTCAACAAAAAACTCGTCTTCTAGCGCGATCGTCTCTAGTCGCTGCGCCATTCGTAGGGTGGGATCGTTTTCGACGCCGAGTTCGGTCAAGACTTCGTGGCAAGTTTCTTGCATGACCGTCGCTCGAGGGTCGTAATTCTTGTAGACCCGATGCCCGAAGCCCATGATGCGGAAGGAATCGTCCTTGTCTTTCGCCCGATTCACGTACTGATCAATGTTCTTGGGGTCGCCAATTTCCGCGAGCATGTTGAGAACGGCCTCGTTAGCACCACCGTGGGCAGGTCCCCACAAAGCGGCGATGCCAGCGGCAATGCTCGCGTAAGGGTTTGCGCCGGTCGATCCGGCAAGCCTGACGGTCGATGTGGAAGCATTTTGTTCGTGATCTGCATGGAGAAGAAATATGCGGTCCATGGCCCGCGCAAGAACAGGACTTACGGTGTAGTCGTCGCCGGTCGAGAACATCATGTTGAGGAAGTTCTCTCCATAGTCTAAATCAGACCGAGGTGCGACAAACGGCAACCCTTGGCTGTGGCGGTACGTCATAGCGGCCAGCGTCGGCATCTTGGCGATTAAGCGCTGGCTGGTGAGCATACGGTCAT
>JAKUTI010000296.1 GCA_022448765.1 Pseudomonadales bacterium | reverse complement strand
ATCGGATGTCGTGATCACCACCGCGTTGATTGGAGGCGTGTTTGCGCCAACGTTGGTGACCGCCGAGATGGTTGCGTCGATGCGTCCCGGGTCGGTATTGGTTGACCTCGCTGCCGACGGTGGCGGTAATTGCGAGTTGTCTACGCCGGGCGAAACCATCGAGGCTAATGGGGTACGTATTTTAGCGCCTCTCAATTTGGCGTCGACGATGCCGGATCACGCGAGTTTGTTGTTTTCTCGGAATTTGACGAATTTTCTTGAGGCTTTTTCGGAAGAGGGTGCCTTTCAACTTGATTTGGACGATGAGATCCAAGCGGGTTGTCTCATAACTCGGGGCGGTGAGATCGTTCATCCTCGGACGCTTGAGGCAGTTGTTGAGAGTAAAGAGGGCTCTAACGCATGAAGGAAAGTAAAAAGTACCTACCTCGATCCTTGATTTTAGCGATGTCTGTCGTGGTCGTTGTCGCTGGTATTGCACTTGCAGCAAACAGTGCTACGACGGTGTCCCTGATAGCCAGTCCTACCCCTGTTCCATCGCACGCGGTTGACGACGTTGATTATTGGGGAATGGTGTTTGTCTTTCTGTTGTCGGCGTTTATTGGCTTAGGTGTCATTCGACGGGTTTCGAGGTTACTGCATACCCCTCTGATGTCTCTGACCAATGCTATCTCCGCTATCGCTGTGGTCGGTGCGATCTTGGTGGCGGGTCCCGACTATCCGACCGAAATTCGGGTGCTTGGGTTGATCGCCTTATTCGCGTCCGTGACTAACATCGTCAGCGGATTCTTGATTACCGATCGTATGCTCAAAATGTTCAAGAAGGATTAGAGGTCGTGAGTCCTTCCTTTGTAGAACTGTTCTATCTGTTGGCGACTGCTCTATTCGTTTTTTCTTTGCATTGGATGAACGATCCGAAGACGGCACGTCGAGGCGTCATTGCGGGCGCATCAGCGATGGCGATTGGGATGGCGGCGACCTGGTTCCAACCCTTTATCCAAAATCATGGTTGGATGGTTCTCGCAGTACTTGCAGGCATTGCCGTTGGTTGGCCATTGTCGAGGGTTTCGCTTACCGCAGCCCCGCAGCGGACCGCGTTATCGCATGCCTTCGGCGGATTGGCCGCGGGCTTGGTGGGTACCGCTAAATATTTTGCATGGTTGGGTGAAGGTCCTGAAGCGCTGACGACCTTTCGCATGATTGCGATCATTGCGGAAGTCATTTTAGGGTTTATCACGTTCACCGGGAGCTTGTTCGCCGCGGGTAAATTGCAAGAGCTCAACTGGGTTCCGCAGCGGCCCGTAACTTACTTCGGGCAAAACATTTTCAATGGGTTATTGCTGCTCGTCGCAGTCGGCATGGGTGCGATGCTCGTGAATGATCCAGCGTCTGACATAGCACCGCTTTTATTCGGCGGGATGATTGTGATCGCTTTGCTGTTCGGTATTTTGCTGATTATCCCGATTGGTGGCGCGGACATGCCGACGGTTATTGCCATTTTGAACTCGTATGCGGGACTAGCTGCTGTCGCAATGGGTTTTGTGTTGGAAAATAAATTGTTAATCACAGCGGGTGCGTTGGACGGCGCAAGCGGACTAATCTTGTCGATCATCATGTGCCGAGCGATGAATCGTTCCTATATGAATGTCCTCTTTGGCGCGTTCGGTTCCGTGGCACCTCCCCAGGAGGGTGGTGAACAAGGCGAATACCGCGCCGATACGATCGAAAGCGCTTCGCAGATCATGGAGCAGGCTAACCAGGTGGTGATCATTCCAGGCTACGGGATGGCAGTTGCGCAGGCACAACATAAGGTTCGGGAACTCTACGATCAGCTCATGAAGCGAGGGATCGAGGTGAAGTTTGCGATTCATCCCGTGGCCGGACGCATGCCTGGACATATGAACGTGCTCCTAGCGGAAGCCGATATTCCCTATACCAGTTTGCTTGAGATGGAAGAAATAAACGGAGAGATGCCTCAGTGCGACGTCGCGTTGGTTGTCGGTGCAAACGATGTGGTGAATCCAGCCGCTAGAAGCGAAGAATCGAGCCCGATCTATGGCATGCCCATTATCGACGCCGATAAAGCACGAACGATTTTTGCGATCAAACGATCGAAAAACCCTGGCTTTGCTGGTATCGATAACGGCCTTTATTTTGATGAGAAGACGTGGATGTTGTTTGGCGACGCCAAGACCGTGATTGGTGATTTAGTTAAGGAGCTGTCGGGCGAAAGCGGGATCTAAAGCCGTATTCGCTGTCGACGACGTGCCTAGACATGTCGGCAGAGAACGCGCCTATTTTTTTGATCGACCTTTCGTTCGTCGGAGCAGCTCTAACGTCCACGACAAATTTCGGACGTTTGTGCGCGACAGCGATTTCAAATCGAATCGGCCGTCATTCAATTTTCGTATCTCTTTCAGAAGGGATGCGCGGGTTGGGGCCTCTGGCGGTGGAGCCGTCTTTTTCGTCTTTCGTTTCATTTGCATGAGACGCTAACCCTTGCCGAG
>JAKUTI010000295.1 GCA_022448765.1 Pseudomonadales bacterium | reverse complement strand
ACCCATTGGCGCTGGTTGTGGGGCTGGTGTTTTGGTGAATTTACGGGCACCGGAAGGCGGGGTTTGCGGCACTCGTACCGACGACCAAACCACACGAACCAATTGCCGCACCTATGTCATCTACAACAATAGCGTTATCAAGCACGTCGATAGCGCCGGCAGCGCGCCAGTCGGCCTGTGGATCGGGAAACCGAGTCGGCCGAACGAGTATCAATGAGGACAATCCCATCGTCTTCATCGCGCGAGCCGTCGCGCCAATATTCCCCGGGTGATTCGGTTCAACCAGCACAATATGAATCTCGTTGTCACAGCGTTCCGACATCAAAGAAACTCAATTTCGATCTCTGCTAGCATACCGCGCCCAAATGCACTGGTGAGGACCCTGCCGTGCAGCCAATGGTCAACATCGCCTTGCGGGCTGCCCGTCGCGCTGGTCAGGTCATTTGCCGCGCCGTCGATCGTGTAGATGAATTGTTGGTGGAAGAGAAGGATCGGAACGATTTGGTCTCTGACGTCGATCGAAACGCGGAAGCCGTCATCATCGAAACGATCCAAAAGGCCTATCCGAACCATAGCATCCTCGCTGAAGAGACGGGGTTTCACGAAGCCGACGGAGAATTTCGATGGGTCATCGACCCGTTGGATGGCACGACCAATTTCCTTTACGGGATACCTCACCACAGCACGTCCATCGCGATTACTCAAGGAAACGCAATCCTTCACGGAATCACCGTGGATCATCTTCGTAATGAAGAATTTACGGCTTCACGAGGCGAAGGCGCTTACTTGAATGGTCGGCGCATTCGAGTAACCGATTCAACATCGTTGAGCACGTCAATAATTGCTAGCGGAATACCTTGGCATGCGCTCAAACGACACGCCCCGGCCTACGAGGCAATGTATCGGGAATTTATCGGGGTCACACGCGGCGTCCGGCAAATGGGATCAGCCACCCTCGACCTCGCTTATGTTGCAGCTGGAAGGATCGATGGGTTCTTTGAAATCGGGCTCAAAGAATGGGACACCGCCGCTGGCAGCATTCTTGTACGCGAAGCCGGTGGCTTCGTCGGAGACATCGCCGGGGGCGACCGTTTTTCGGAAACCGGGAATATCGTGGCTGCCAACCCGAGGATCTTTAAAGAAATGTTGCGGAGTATTCGAGCGGTCGTAAAAACATCTAACGACCCCGACCTCGCTTTAGGCTGACCTTTACTATGGAACGTCGTCGGCAGTTTCTTTTTCAGGCACTGCGAGATCCTGACGGCTAAGCTGCAGCATCAGCAACATAGTTGCCGCGACGTAGATTGATGAATAGGTCCCGATTACCACTCCGATAGTCAGCGCGCGTGCAAAACCAGCGATTTGCTCACCCCCCGCCAACAGCAGTGCCGTGAGCACGAGCAGCGTCGTCAACGACGTCACAAGTGTACGGCCCAATGTCTGATTCAGCGAATAATTAATTATTTCCAACGGCGTGCCTCGCCGTGTGCTCCGGAAATTTTCTCGTATGCGATCGGACACAACGATCGTATCGTTGAGTGAATAACCGATTACCGCCAACAGTGCGGCGAGCTCGGGAAGGTTAAACGTCCATTGAAATACCGCAAAAGCACCAATCGTAATGATCACGTCATGAACTAACGCAGCCACCGCCCCGAGGGCGAACTTTCCGGTGAACCGAATCATGATGTACACCATGATCATGCCTAACGCTGCAAGCAGCGCGAGTCCACCATCTTCGGTCAGCTCCTCGCCTACTGCAGGCCCGACAAACTCAGACCGTCTTATCTCTGCCGTTCCAATACCGGTTTCCAGCGCCGCCCTTATCTGATCGCCGAGGGTCGACTGATTTCCCGCGCCAACGGCAACATTGTTAGGGGGGACTCGGATCAAGATATCCGTCTCGGAACCATAATTTTGCACGACCGCATTGGAATAGCCCGCTTCGTTCAATACATCCCGGACTGCAGTTGGCTCTACCGCCTCTTCGAAGCCAACTTCGATCAATGCGCCGCCGGTAAAGTCGAGACCCCGATTGACTCCCTGAACCACGAGCGCGAAAACAGAGCCCAACAAAACTACACCAGAGAAAATCCACGCGAGATGGCGTTTGCCCATGAAGTCAATGGTCATTAGATCCAAACCTTCTGAACTTGGCGGCGTCCGTACACAAGATGCACGATGCCGCGAGAGACAAAGATAGCCGTGAACATTGACGTCAAAATACCGATCGAAAGAGTTACAGCAAAACCAGCGACCGGACCGCTTCCGATGCTGAGCAAAATGAGTGCGACCAATAACGTCGTGATGTTGGCATCCAATATCGTAAGAAACGCCCGTCCATAGCCTGCTTGTATCGCAACGCTCGGCGCGGATTTAGCAAGCTCCTCACGTATGCGCGAAAAAATCAGAACATTGGCGTCCACGGCCATGCCAACGGTCAACACAATGCCAGCAATACCCGGTAACGTCAGCGTTGCACCGAGTAACGACATAACGGCAACGAGTACCG
>JAKUTI010000294.1 GCA_022448765.1 Pseudomonadales bacterium | reverse complement strand
GCATACAAATCTCGGGCGAGCACCACTAGCCGATGAAGCTATCAAAGCTATGTTTGACGCAGCCCGCGGTAGTACGAATCTGGAATTTGATCTTTCAAAAGGCCGGCGTGGTGATCGAGATGAGCATATAGAGGATTGGCTGTGTCGTTTGACTGGAGCAGAAGCGGCGACCGTTGTTAATAACAACGCCGCTGCCGTCCTACTGATCCTAAACACCCTGGCTAATCGAAAAGAGGTGCCGGTTTCCCGCGGCGAACTAATCGAGATCGGCGGAAGCTTTCGCTTACCCGACATCATGGAGCGTGCGGGATGTCGATTGGTCGAGATCGGAACTACCAACCGAACCAGACTTTCGGACTATCAAAAGGCAATCGATGAAAGTACGGCCATGCTACTCAAAGTGCATCCCAGCAATTTCCACATTGAAGGCTTCACCGAAACGGTTACCACCCGAGATCTCAAAGGCCTTGGTGAGAAGAGCGGACTGCCCGTCATCGAAGACATTGGCAGCGGAGCTCTAGTTGATCTGGCGCATTTCGGACTACCCCATGAACCAACACCGCGTGAAGTCCTGGATCAAGGCGCTGACATCGTGATGTTCTCTGGCGACAAGCTGTTGGGCGGCATCCAAGCAGGAGTCATTGTTGGTTCAAGTGAACTCATCGACAAGATTAAAGAAAATCCGTTAAAACGGGCCCTGAGAGCGGACAAAATTACCTTGTCAATTCTAAATGCAACGCTCAAGACGTACGAAGATCCAGACTCTGTCCGCGAGAAAATCCCTCTGTTACAAACACTCACGCTACCCCAAAAAACGTTGGTTCATCGTGGCAAAGTACTCGCTGAACTTCTAAAGGATCGACTCGACGACTTCACCATCGAAATCGTGGATAGCAAAACGCAAATTGGTAGTGGTGCACTGCCCGATCGACTCATCGACAGCCTCGCAATAAGAATTTCACCCACCAAAACCAGGAAAACGAGACAACTCGCATCCGAACTTCGGGACCTCACCCCCCCCGTCATCGGTCGAATACAAGACGATTCCTTGATGCTCGATCTTCGCGGGGCGGAACCGATGGAGGAGCTCACCCGAACGCTGGAAAATCTCACGTGATAGTCACACTCGCCGGCCATGTCGATCATGGCAAGACGTCAATTGTCAGGGCGTTAACCGGCACTGATACCGATCGCCTCGTCGAAGAGAAAGAACGCGGATTAACCATCGATTTGGGCTTCGCGTACTCGGATCTAGCGGGTCACCGTATCGGTTTTGTAGATGTCCCTGGACATCACCGTTTCATCCATAACATGGTCGCAGGGATCGCTGGAATGCAGCACGCCCTGCTCGTGATCGCCGCAGACGACGGCGTGATGCCACAAACCCGGGAACACCTACAAATTCTTTCGTTACTGGGACTTAAGACGGGGACTATTGCACTAAGCAAGATTGACCGAGTTAGCGATCTCGAAATCAAGAATCGACAAGACGAAATAAGAGACTTTGTTGAGGGTTCATTCCTAGAGACCGCGCACGTCATCGCGATCTCGTCGGAGGATGGTCAAGGGATCAACACTCTACGCGAAGCCTTGGCGAATGCGGCGGCCCAGCATTCGATCAAAGATCAAGTGCCACGGGAATTTCGGCTGGCAGTCGATCGATCGTTTAGTACACGAGGTGTCGGCACCGTCGTCACGGGCACCGTGGTCGAAGGTCAATGCGCAGTCGAAGACCAACTTGTTCTAGGCTCGGACGCAACCCCCGTCCGCATACGCAGTTTGCACGTGCAGAATCAACCCTCTTCAACAGCTGGATTAGGCGATCGGACTGCCATGAATCTTGCTGGCATCGACGCGGAAAAAATAAAACGGGGCGATTGGATTGTAAGAAACGCGGTGCGTCTCCCGACAAGAAACGTAACGGTTCAATTTTCAATCTTGCCCGACTTTCCAAGAGTGGTTCGACATCGGTCTCCGGTCCATATTTATCACGCGACTAGTCACCACTTGGGCCGAGTCGCGCTGCTGGAGAGCAACGCGGCAAATCCGGGAAGTGGGCAACTTGCCGATCTACTCGTTGAATCAGACATGCACGTCAAAGTTGGCGATTCGCTGATTATTCGAGATCACGACCTTGGAAGAACAATGGGCGGAGGCCTAGTTATTGCACTTGATGAACCCGAGGCACGACGTCGTAGCCCGGCGAGGCTAGATATGCTCACCCGTCTGCAGTCGGCATCCGTACAACTTGATCCCAGCAAATCCTTATTAGCGCTATGCGCCCAAAGACCGGTGCATTTCGAACGTTTTCGTCGTTCCTGGAACCTAATCGACGCCGACGCCGAAAGACTCAGGAGCTTGCCACTATTAACGTTCAAGAACGATTTCGTATTACACGACGAGTACCTCAGCACACAAACAATGGCCTTGACCGCAAGACTTGAAGAGCACCATCGTCTGGTATCGGACAGCGAGGGTATTGAGCTTGAAAGCTTGGCCACGCTTATCGGTCAACCCATTGATGCAAGCCGGATTGTCCTCGCCTGTGC
>JAKUTI010000293.1 GCA_022448765.1 Pseudomonadales bacterium | reverse complement strand
ATAACCGCCCTTAAACACGGAGATAGGATCCTTGTTCTCAACGCGATTGAGGTAGTACTGAACGATCTGAAAATCGGCCCACTCATCGTTCGGGGACAACGAAGGATGTGTTTCTGAGGTGCCCTTTTTCTGACTAATCTCCGCGATGGGTTCGTTTCTTCGTCTTTTTTCCGCAAAGGCCCGATCAATGGGACGGCCTTTCCATGTCGTCTCCATAAAAGCGAGGCCATCGCTCTGATTCATGTTATGAGGAATGGACAAGGATTCGATTCCGCTGGCACGATGTCGATCCAGCCAATTCCAAAGCTCCTCGGGGTCGTCCGAGTCGAGCGAACTGAATGGAACCGGCGGCACCTTTCCCGACTTAAAAATCACGTTCCTGTGGAGATGTTTTGCACCAGCGTTTGCCGTGTACTCATACCCCACGAACGCGGTGAATTTACCCGGATCGTTGTGCCGCTCAGCTGCATCGATTTCTTTTCGCCAAGCGTCCGCGACGATTTTCGGAGAGGTGAGATCACGAGGCATAACGTTATAGAACCCAATTTTTATCAGCTCGCCAAAACTGCGACCTTTTCCAATCAACTTCAAAAAATCGGTCAGCCCACGTGACGCGAGTATCTGGTCTTTCATCGGGTGGGTGTAGGTTTCACTGGCTGGATCCAACAGCGCGGCGAACGCGCCTAAGTACTCTGCATGATCGGCAACCGCCAAGAAGTCCAGCGGAGGACCCGTGAGCCTGACTTTAATTCCGGACGGATGTTGAATCGGCTCACCTTTCGCGTATCGATACGCTTCGTCCGGCCCCGTTCTCAAGCTACCCATTCCCATAAAGGCGTCAAACGAAAGCATCGTGTGTATGTGCAAGTCTCCGTAGTACGGATTTCGTTCGACCGTCGGGGCGCTGTGACCTTCGCCAAATCCGACGCTGCCGGCAAATAAACACAGGGTTACAATCAACCAACCACTTGCATTGCGAACTGCGCCAATCATTCCTTTGCTCCCACAAACATTTCCTTCTTTCCACAAAGACGCATTGCGCTTTGCCCCGTTACGTTAAATCCATGGCATAACTTCCGTGAAAACGCGCGAAAAAGCCATCCCCCCGCTGGTCTGATTGTGCTTCTTATGCCGTATCGGCCCGCGCACGCACCAGCGCCGCTTCTTTCGGTGCCCCAAAACCCAAAACCGACACCACAGAGCAAATCGGCAGACGTCCGAATGGAAAGCGGTGCCTCCTGGGTTTCGCTCAATGCCGGTACGGCGAAGAACGGTACAAACTCGGCCGTCACCCCAATGACCGAAACGAAGGGAAGGGATGCGGGACGATTTCCACGCAGGCGTGTATCGCGGAAACCATCGACGGGTTAGCCGGGGATCAGGAAGACCCCTCCGAAACCCTTTCTCCGCCTCGGATCGATAACGATGACCCCGCGCGAACGGTTCTTCGATTCCAATCCCACGCGATTGTTCCCATGACCACGTTGGTGACGGCCGTGGCAGCGAATATCCCCGCGTAACCCCACATCCAATTCGCCGCAATGGCGATGGGAACGTACATAACGAAAGTCCGCAACAACGCGATAATCAACGGCGGCGCGGGCCGGCCCAACGCATTGAAGCAGCTACTGGCAACTTGCATTACGCCCATGAATCCAATGGAAAGCGGCACAATCAGGAAGAACGTTCGGGCTACCGCGCCGACCGTCTCGTTGTCGTCAATGAGCCGCACGAAATAGTCGCCCCCCAGAAACAGCACAACAAACGTCACCAGCCCCCAGGCAAGACAAAATCGGTTACTCAACGAGAGCGCTTGCCGTGCGCGTTGGAACTGGCCTGCGCCCCAGTTTTGGCCAACAAACGGACCGACGGAGGAGGATGCGCCCCAGAGAACCATGTGCACCATGGTTTCTACGCGCATGGCAACGTTGTAACCCGCGACCACTTCATGGCCATGCGCTGCGAGGAGTCGCGTAATAATGAGCATCGAGACCGGTTGAATTAGACCGCTCGCCGTGGCAGGTCCACCGACATGAACAATCGCCACGAACGACTGCCAGAATCCTTTCAACGAGCGGCGAATCATCCGTGCTCGGACCAACAGCGCCAGGTAAATACTCACACTAAACACACGAGACAGTACGTATGCCCAGGCAGCACCTGCGATACCCAGCGCCGGTAGGCCAAACCACCCAAAGATAAGTACTGGCCCAAAGGCCATCTGCAGGATCGAACCCGTGGTCATGACGATACCTGGGCTCGCCGCACGACCCGTTGCTCGCAGCAACGTCGACCCGACCATGGAGAGCATGAACAGGGGGAACCCCAACATGTATACCGTCAGATAATCGGTCGCCATCTCACGAACTTGACCCTTTGCACCAAGCGCAGTAATGACGTCTTCGGCATACCAGAAACCGAGCAGTCCTATGACACTGCCAACAACAAGCACCAGTATTTGCGCGTGGGTCACCAGCACCGCAGCACGCTCACCGTCGCCACCACCGACCGAACGAGCGATCACGGAAGACGCCCCCGTCCCTATCCCACCTGCAAAAGCAAACAAGGTGATG